>VGOE01000007.1 GCA_016876035.1 Chloroflexota bacterium | reverse complement strand
AGAACACGGGTTAGCCAACCTAGCATCCAACAGGGGAGCTCTGAAAAGCCTAACAAACTGGCCATGGATTAGTGCCATGTTGAACGCTACATAGAATGATAGTACGGTAGATTTAGCATCGATAATGACCATAAGTAAGGACCGCTTAGAGCACAAGTGCGGCCAGTTGAGTCCAGACAAAATGGCGGAAATCGACAAGGCCATTCTTGCTAGTCTCGGCCTTAGTTACCACTACCCTTGAGCTGGCTACGAATCTAGCAGAAATCACCATCTCCCCATTGCCTGGCCCTTCAAGATGATACACTACCCACTCTTCTGGGGGTTTGGCAGACGGCGGTCAGTATTGTATTATGCAAACCATCCACGCATCCCGACAGACACATATTTCCACGATTGCATCATATTCAAGGCAGAGATACGTTGGGAGGCAGTTGTCTTTGATTCCGTGGCCGCCCAACGTTCGGGGACTTCTCCATCCATCAGGTCTGGGAGCTATCTTTTGTTCCTAAAGTAATCTATGTAGCCTAAGGGATTTATGATGATTGACTCCCAGGGTCTGGCTTTCGGCGAGCAGCCTTCGACGTATTGGGAGAGACGTTCCATTATCTTCTGGTCATCCTCACCGGCTCGGACAGCCTCCTCAACAATATTGGCGAAAGCCATGCTGCTTTCCTTTATCCGTCGGACAAGGTGGTTGTCCAAATTCTTCCTCACTCCATTGTGGGAATAGAAGAGGAGCTTGGGGGAAAGCTTTTCGAGCTTTTCTATCGTTTCCAGATAGGCCTCGGGATCAAACGGAGGAATACCTACAGGCAACACAATATCTGGCGCACTGTCTAAGGGAGACCCCAGTGCCTCGCCACAGAATAAGCCACCGGTTAGACTGTCGAGTATAGAGATATGATGTGTGGCGTGTCCCGGCGAGAATAATATCCTCAGCTCCCTTGCCCCCAGCCGGATTTCTTCATCATCCTGGGCAACATGGATCTGGCCCTCTGGGATAGGAAGGATAGGGCCGAAGGCCTCTTCGAAGTCTTCGCCGAAAACCAGGCGAGTGCCTTGGATAAGCCTTGAGGGGTCTATCATGCGTGGTACTCCCTTGGGATGGATTACCACCTTTGCCTGAGGGAGTTTCTGAGCCAGGTAACCTGCCCCGCCTCCGTGATCCACGTGTATATGAGTGGGAATTATGTATGAGATTTTGTCCAGATGAAGGCCGAGTCTCTCTGAATCCTCCAGCAGCCTTGAGGCAGCAACCGTCGCACCAGGCTCAATCAGTACCGAGGTGTGGTCAACGAGCAGGTACGCCACCTGGCGCATCATGAAGACAGGGACTTCTCCGCAGTCAAGCAGATAGGTACTCGGAGCTACCTCTTTGATCTCAACGGCCATTCTTGAAACTTGTGTGCGTCCTTTCCAGAGCTAGTTGACCAGCCGCCAGCAATGATACCACCTGCTAACTTAGGGTTGCTACCGTCTGCACGTAATAGATGATGCTGTTGTGACCACACTATCTTCAGCGCACTGTCACAATAACATCCTGCTGCCCTTCAAAGCACCAGTGTGACCTGCAGGCAGCGCTCCTGTCACTGAAACAGAGGACTCATCGAATCCCTGTCATCCCTGCCCATAGACTAGTCAACTGAACCGAGTAATCTGCCAAGAGTCAGCGGGTCACACCGCACCTCGCTGACATTCTCCGGCCCATAGTAGGCCCTCATGTGTTGCACCTTGCCATCGGCATTAAGCTCGAACACATCAATCGGGCTAATAGTCACGTCTTTCATCACGACGTCAAAGCTGAAGGCCACTGAATTGCCAGCGCAGCGCGGCTTGCCATGCAATTTCAACTTCACCCCCAGCTCAAACCCGGCTTTGTACAGTTCAAGGATCTCCTTCATGCCGCGGCACACCCGCGTTGAGCCGACCGGGTCTTCCACGGTGGCATCCTCAGCGAAAAGCTGGCGGATGATGTTGAGATCAGCTTTCTCAAAGGCTTCAACATACCTTTGAACGGCATTTAGAAGCGTGGCGGTTTCCATGACACCTCCTCGATGATAATGAATCCAGGTAATATGGTACTGGAGGTTCTTCCAGTCCCATCCCGTTTTGGCCACATTGACCAGCCCTGGCAATGATACCACCTATTACTAGTCGTCTCATAATAAGATAGTCTCGCTGCATAACAGTACAAGCAGTTTCTGGCATACGGACCATACAGACTATTATAAGACCGTTAGCAGTTTACGTATTGGGATTGAAAAGCGTGCGCCAAAGTCGCTTTCCTTTCACCTACCGGGTCGAGTATATCATACAGGAGTCCAGTTCCCCTGACAACCGGGCATCCCTAGTTGTGCCTGCCAGACATGGGCTGGTTTGACATGCTTCACGTGACTGTGATACATTATAAGCTTGGTTGTTTGGTGGCGCTGAAGCCACATCGGCCGTCGACAGGAGGAGATGATTTATGCAATTTATCGTTTGTGCAAAGCAAGTTCCCGATCCTGAAGCACCTCCAGCCAGCTTCAAGGTGGATGCAGGTACCAACAGGGTTGTCCCCCCGCCAGGTGTCCCGCCGGTGATCAGCACCTTTGATGAGATAGCGGTAGAGGCGGCTCTTCGGGTGAAGGATGCCCGGAAGGAGGGGAAGATAACCGTAATCAGTTTGGGCAACAATCTGGTGCGAGATGTGGTGAAAAAACCCCTGGCCATGGGTGCGGATGAGCTGGTTTTGCTGGAAGACCCATCGTACGAGGATGGCGATAGCTGGTCCACTGCCTACGCTTTGGCTGCGGCCATCAAGAAAATAGGCACCTATGACATCATTTTTTGCGGGCGACAGGCAGCCGACTGGGATGCTGGTCAGGTAGGCTTAGGCATTGCCCAGATTCTGGGGATTCCCAGTGTCACCCTGGTCAAGAAGGTGGAAGTTGTTGACGGTAAGGTCAGAGTGGAGCGTATGGTGGCGGATGGGTTTGAGGTGGTAGAAGTACCTACGCCCTGCTTGATAACGGTGACTAACGAGCTGGGCGAACCGCGCTATGCCCCCCTCAAAGGGATTATGAAGGCGGCCAAGATACAGCCCATTGTTTGGAAGCCGGCCGACATTGGTCTTCAGCCCTCGCAGATCGGCGCTCAGGGGAGGCGCACAAAGTTAGTTAAACTCTTCCAGCCGGTGAAAGAGGGGAAGTGTGAGATCGTGGCGGGTGAAAACGTGACAGACGCGGCAGTTAAGCTGGCTCTCCGCCTCAGAGAAGCTAAGGTCATATAGAAAGGTGTTGAAAAGGCGAGTCTAAGACATGCAGTGTTGTGGCCTTCCGATGCATTTCTTCTACGAGAGACTGAAAGCTGCTGAAGCCGAAGGATCAGAGGTAGCGAAGCGATTGCTTAACGAGTGCTGGTTCTCGCTGGAAGGTCAGTCGAGAGAGGCCGAAGAAGATCAGGAAGGAAAGATATCAACTCAACCGGCAGCAGAAGCCTGCTGCCGGAGGGGTATCAGTGACTGAAGGAGGAATAGATGGCAGAGTACAAAGGCGTATTGGTCTGTGGCGAAGTCGTCGAAGGGAAATTAGTCGGTATTACCACCGAGTTATTGGGCTGTGGGCGGAAGCTGGCTGACAGCTTGGGAGAGGGGCTGTCCGCCGTCCTGTTGGGGAGTGGCGTTAAAGGATTTGCCTCAGAGGTTATTGCGTACGGCGCAGACAAAGTATACGTTGTCGATGATCCATTGCTGAAGGACTACCAGCCGGACGCCTACGTAGTGGTAATGGAGAAAATAGTAAAGCAGGTAATGCCCAGAGTACTGCTTATGGGGCAGACCTCCCTGGGGCGCGACCTGGTCCCAAGGCTAGCTTTCAGGCTGAATACAGCCGTTTCCATGGACTGCGTGGAGTTGGCCATCGATCCCCAGAGCAAACTTCTGCTTCAGACACGACCTGTCTACGGGGGCAATGCTAAAGCGATTTTCACTACAGAGTCTCTGCCTCAGATGGTCACCGTACGATCGAAAGCCATGTCACCGCTGCCGCGCGACGGCTCAAGAAAAGGCGAGGTGGTTGACGTTCCCGCTGGGATAGATGCCTCTATGATAAAGGCCAAGTTCGTGCAAAAGGTGAAGGAGGAAGTGGCTGGGGTCAAGCTAGAGGATGCCCCGGTGGTGGTGGGTGGTGGCAGGGGGGTGGGTAGCACCGAAGGTTTCAAGCAACTGGAGGAACTGGCCAGGATGCTAAAGGGTGCGGTGGGAGCGACCAGACCTGCTGTTGATAACGGCTGGGTTCCGTCTACTGTGCAGGTCGGACTTACCGGAAAGATTGTCACCCCTGAACTCTATATCGCGGTAGCCCTTTCCGGATCAAGCCAGCACATGGCCGGTTGTTCTGGTTCAAAAACTATCGTTGCTATAAACAAGGACCCAGAGGCCAATATCTTCAAGGAAGCTGCCTTTGGGGTAGTGGGTGACTGGAAGCAGGCCCTGCCGGCCTTCATGCAAAAGGTGAAGGAGTTACTCGCCGGGTAACGTGGTTATCACCGGGCATGCTTGCCCGAATAGAGTTGGGTAGCGTTACCAGCCCGGCGTAAGGGTGCCCCTCCGATTCTGGAGCCGCTGGCGGGCGACTAATCTTTGCTTCGGCTTATGTTCATGCCCGCTTTGCCGATCCCAGCAGGGTTTTCAATTTCTCCTGTTGCGTAGCATGCACTACTGCGAGCACTTCGTCGCCTGCCTCTAACACCGTTTCACCCCGAGGGGTGAAGACTTGACCCTTCCGCATGACGGAAATGAGCACACACTCTGCGGGCAGGTCCAGGTCTCGTACCGCCTTTCCTATGGCCATTGCTGGGGCTTGTATCCTCTGTTCCATCAGCAGGTACTGTCTTTGCCGCAGCTTGAACAATGTCATCACTTCACTCAGTGACATTTCCTCAGCAATGAGGTGAGCCATCAGGTCGGGTTGATCCAGTGCCACATCCACTCCCATGATCGGGGTGAACATCCAGGCGTTCTTGGGATTATTCACACGTGCCACAGTACGGGGTACATAGAACTCAAAGCGTGCCAGGCTGGTGACCACCAGATTGGTTTCGTCTTGGCCCGTGACAGCCGCTACCACATTTGTCCCGCGAACGCCGGCTGCTTCTAGCACATTCGGGTCTGTCCCACTGCCTAGCACCACCACCTCCGGTGGCAAGTCTTTTTGTAACCGGGGGATTTCCTCCTGCTGTGCCTCAATGACCTTTACCTTATGTCCCTTGCCCAGCAGCAGCGAGGCCAGCGAGGTGCCCACTTTGCCTCCTCCTACAATAATCACGCTGGTCGCCATGGTGTCACCTCCTTTAAGATAATCCCAGCAGCGCTTTCAGACGGTTGGTAGATGCAGCTAATACCACCAGATAAACCAAATCACCCTTTTGGAATACTGTGCCCAGTGTGGGCAGGAAGGCCTTGCCTTCCCGGCTGATGGCCACCACATGGATTTCACCGGAGACCGTCAATTCCCGCGCCGTACGCCCAACCAGAAGAAGTGGGATTTCTACCGCCACCACATTAGCCTCGCCACTTCCCAGGCTGAGTATTGCGTCCAGCGGGGAATAGGAGAGGAGATCGGCCACTTGCTTGATCCCCCATGTGATCGGGGCAACAGTCTGCAGGCCTAGCCGACGGTAAATATCAGCTTTGCGCGGGTCATGCAGACGGGCAACCACCCGCGGAACCCGAAAGACCTGGCTGGCAATGCGAGCCACGACGATATTGACCTCATCGCTGTCCGTCAAGGCAGCTAGACCATCAACTTTCTCGACACCGGCAGCCAGAAGCACTTCACGGTCAAACCCCACTCCCTTGATGACATTGCCCTTGAACGCAGGTCCCAGGCGTTCCAGACTGGCCGGATCCTTGTCCACCACAGTCACTGCGTGGCCGCTCCGACTCAGGATCTGTGCCAGACCTGCTCCCATCCGGCCACAACCAATAATGATAGTCCTCATGAATCACCTCCTGACAATGTGCCTTTCCCGTAGGTAAATCACCAGCTTACGCACTTCGTCAGCGAGCAACACCAGCGGGCTTAGTGCCAGCAGGAAGAGCCAGTTGCTTGCTGCGAAACCCTGTGTGCCAAATAATCGCTGAAAGAACGGAACGTAGATGACTATGCATACCACTGCAAGAGCTACTGCGAGAGCCACCCACAACAGCCGATTGCCGAACAACTTGCTGCGGAAGACAGACGTGTGCTCCGAGCGCTGGGCAAAGAGGTTGCCCATCTGGGTAACCACTATGGCAGCCAGAACCATGGCAGTGGCTGACTGATAGAGACCTCCCTCTGAGGGCAGATCTAACCACTGGCCCCCGTACCCGTGTCTCCAGTATTGGAAGAAGAAGGCTACCATGGCTACCAGGCCCTGAACCAGCCCCAGGCATACAAAGGCCCGAAGCAGAAGTGAGCGCGTAATGACGTGTTCTTTCAGGCTGCGCGGTGGCTTATCCATGATGCCCTCCTCGGGCGGATCAGCCCCAAGCGCTAGCCCTGGCACGATGTCAGCGCCCAGGTCAATAGAGAGCACCTGCATCACGGTCAGGCCGAGGGGTATACGACCACCGCTGAAGGCGAAGAAGATAAACGGTGTGGCCTCCGCCGCGTTGCTCGTGAAGATGAAGGTGATGAACTTCTTAGCGTTGGCGTATACCGCGCGCCCCTCTTCCACTGCGTTGACAATGGAAGCAAAGTTATCGTCCGTCAGAATCATGTCCGCCGCTTCTTTGGCTACATCCGTGCCGGCGATGCCCATAGCTACACCGATATTGGCCTTCTTTAGCGCCGGCGCATCGTTCACTCCGTCGCCAGTGACTGCTACCACATGCCCCATATCTTGGAGGACGCTGACTATTCGCAGTTTATGGCCCGGGGCAGTGCGGGCAAAGAGAACCTCATCCTGCAATGCCTCTTTCAAAGCCGCATCATCCATCCCATCAAGATCAGAACCGTTGATGATGCGCGGCTGGGAACTTCGTATGATGCCGATGCGCCGCGCTATATTCTCGGCTGTGATACCGTAGTCACCAGTGATCATCACAATGCGGATGCCGGCTCGATGGCATTTCTCCACTGCCGCCCTTACCTCGGGGCGGGGTGGATCCATCATGGCTACCAGTCCGAGAAAAGTCAGGTCATGCTCAATCGCCTCGCTGGAGTAATCGATCAACTTTCCTGCCTCGCCAGGCTTTTCGGGCAGTGAACGCATGGCAACAGCCAGCACACGCAAGCCACCGCGGGCATACTCGTCGTTGATTGCTGTGATCTGTGCTCGCAGGCCATCGTCTAGCGGTTGGTCTTGCCCGTTCATCCGGATCCCGGCGCATAAGGCCAGTATCTCAGTCGGCGCTCCCTTAGCATACGCCACGAGCGAGTTTTGCACCCGGTGTATAGTGCTCATCCGCTTGCGCGCCGACTCGAAGGGCAGTTCGCGCAGACGCGGACTCCACTCCTTTTCAGCCTCGATGTGCAGCCCTCCTTTGAGTGCTGCTACCAGCAAGGCTGCCTCTGTCGGGTCGCCCAGGGTCGCCCACCTGGGCGATTCACTGTTGGGTGGTAATAGGCGGGCATTGTTACACAGCAAACCGGCCACGAGCAGCCGACGCAGGTCCCCATCCACTGGAGTCTTGATCAGGTGACCACGCTCCAAAATACGCCCCTCCGGGGCATACCCCGTTCCTGTCACCGTGAGATGATGACCAGCCAGCCACAAATTGGATACAGTCATTTCGTTCTCTGTCAGTGTGCCCGTCTTGTCAGTGCAGATCACCGTGGTGCAGCCCAGAGTCTCCACGGCCGACAGCCTCTTGATCAACGCATGGCGTGCCGCCATGCGCTGCACCCCCATGGCCAGCGACAAACTTACGGTGGGCAGCAGCCCTTCTGGCACAAAACAGACAATCATCCCTAAAGCAAAAATGAAGCTATCGGCCAGGCTGAATTCCACCGGCAGCGCCAAAAGCACAGCAAAGAAAGCTAGACCAGCGCTCACCGCCAGAAGCGATACCCACCTGGTCACATGGATCAATTCTTTCTGGAGTGGGCTGGGCTCGTCCCTTACCGACTGAGTCAGGTTGGCGACCTTGCCAAACTCGGTATCCATGCCCGTGGCAAAAACAACGGCCGTGCCCTCCCCAGCGACTACGCTCGTTCCAGCAAAGACCAGGTTGCGCAGTTCAAACCGAGATACGCGCGTCCGTAAGACAGCCTCCCTCGTCTTACGCACCGGATGCGATTCGCCACTGAGGGTCGACTGGTCCACCCGGAGTTCCGCTTCATCCACCACGCGTCCATCAGCCGAAATACGGTCGCCCTCTGCCAGCAACATCACATCGCCGGGAACCAGCTCTTCCGCCAGAATGGACTGCTTTTCCCCATCCCGCAGCACGCTGACATGCTGGGGAAGCAGTTGGCGCAAAACCCTGGTAGCTTTCTCCGCCCGGTATTCCTGCCAGAAGCTGAAGGCACCGTTAATCAGGTTGACCATCCAGATGGCAATGGCCAGTTCGTGCATCCCGCCAATAAGAGCCACTACACCTCCGACCCACAGCAGGATGGCCATCATATGTGTGAAGTTGGCCAGGAACTGTATGAATAGAGGCTTTCCTCCGACTTCCCTTATGACGTTGCGCCCGAAGCGCCACAGCCGCTCCTCTGCTTCCGCCTCAGTCAGGCCCTTGGGGCTGGTCGTTAGTGCCCCATAAACCTCTGGGGTGGACAGTTTTTGGATATCCTGTCCAATATCTGCTTCAGGGGATGCTTCTCTTGCCCTGGTCATTAGGCTCTCACCGTATAGTATACTGTCCTGAAAACGTAGTCTATCATACTTTGGGAATTTCATGTGCGCTGTAACCTGATGGTGGCAAACTACTAGTGCTCAGTTGCATAGTTCTGCATAACAACCGACATTCTTTGCTCCGCTCAGAATCACCTATGCTGGTTCACAACAACACCACGAGGGATGAAAACCAGTCAACTTAGACACATTCCTCTCCTGGTGAGTGTCAGGTCCTTGACCTGACCTGCACTCACACTGTACACCCCGCGTCGGGTCAGGGACCCGACAGCCACTGTGCAGCAATGCCAAGAACCGCATAAATGCGTACCTGTCATTCTTCCGAAAATAGGCGCTCAGGCTCGCGGCACCAATGGCAAGACGAACTCCTTCCATTGCCAGCGCACAGCCATTTTCCTACTTCGTGGTGCCCATGTAAATGGGCATGACGGATTCCCGCGCAAGCGGGAATCCAGAGATCGTTAACGAAGGCAGGTTTTTTCTGGGTTACTGCTTTCGCAGGAACGACACTATGAGACCATTAGTAAAAGCAGAGCTACCCGTGCCATTTCGGCGAAAGCCGGAATCCAGCAGCGTCGGTTGACACCAATATCACGATGAATGAGAATGAAGTACGATGAGTCCTTCATGGTGGGCTTGTTGAACCGTGAACAGCCCTTCGACAGGATCAGGGCTAACGGATCAAAGCCGATCTTCGTCCTGATTGTGTAGGAGGCCTGGGCAGCTACCCCTTGGGGGCGGGAAGGAGGGGAGAATAATGAGTTGCACCAGTTGCGGCCAGGAGAATGACGACCAGGATCAGTTCAGCCGGAGTTCTGGTGCCGCTCTTCAGGAGCCCGTTCAGCAGCGAGGCATTCAGCAGTGGCTAACGGATAGGAGAATACTTGCTGATATCGGCCTGATTGCAAGCATACTGGTATTGGTGGGGGTCTTTAGCCCGTGGGCGGACAGGCGGAATCTTACGGCATGGGACGCCATGACAGGGCTAACATATTATTGGGATTACCGCCTATATGTGATCTGGGCCGGTCTGGCTTTCGGCGCAGCCCTTATTCTCCTGGTGGGCGCTCTATATGCTATAGCCGCTCCCAAAGCCAAAGCGCCCTGGGTCATAGTCCACGTAGGAGGGGCACTGGCCATAATCGGCTTTGCCGCGGCGGTTTCTGATATTAGAGAGGGTGGCTTAGGATATGGATACGGCTTGTTCCTCACCTTGGTGGGCGGCATATTGGGTCTGACCGGAATCCTGGGCTTGAGAGACTCATCCAGGGCTTTCTTGCCGAAATCAGCCAAACAGGAGTCTGATTTCAGCCGAAGTCCCGACGAGGCTCTTCATGAGCCTGTTCAGGAGCGAGGCATTCAACGATGGATAATGGATAAGAAGACGCTAGGTGGTCTCGCGCTGGTGGCAGGCACACTGGCACTGGTGGGCGTCTTCACTCCTTGGGCTACACACCATTGGGTACGCCATCTGTCAGCCTGGGACGCTATGACAGGGCTGGAGCTTAGCGATTACTCGCCTCTGTATTTGGTTTGGGCCGGTCTCGCCTTTGGTGCAGCCATTATTCTGCTGGCGGGCGCTGTGTTTGCTATAGCCGCTCCCAAAGCCAAAGCGCCCTGGGTCATAGTCCACGTAGGAGGGGCACTGGTCATAGCCGCCTTCGCTTCGGGATTGTCCGATATTAGAGATGGTGGCGTAACAGTTTTTTCAGGCTACGGATATGGTCTGTACCTCACCTTGGTCGGCGGCATACTGGGTTTGACTGGAATCTGGGGATTGAGGGGCTCATCCAGGATTTTCTTCTCGAAATCAGCGCCACAGGATTCTCGGTTGTGCCGGAGTTCTGGTGAGGCTCTCGAGGAACCCGTTCAGCAGCGAGGCATTCAACGGTGGTTAACGGATAGGAGAATGCTGGGGCGTATCGGGCTGATGGGAGGCGCGCTGGCAGTGGTGGGGGTCTTCAGTCCGTGGACTATGAACCCCAGCTCGTACCACCCTAGTTTGTCGGCCTGGGACGCCATAACAGGGCTAACGATTGGGGATAATGAGCCTCTATCCATGGTGTGGGCCGGTCTCGCTTTGCATGGCGCCGTTTTTGCCCTGGTGGGCGCTCTATTTGCTGTAGCCGCTCCCAAAGTCAGAGCATCCTGGTTTATACTCGGTGCAGGAAGCCTACTGGCAATAGCTGGTTTCGCCTGGGGATTGTCCGACATTATGGATGGCGGCGTAATGGGCTTCTATTCGGGCTACGGATACGGTCTGTTCCTCACCATGGTCGGTGGCATACTGGGTTTGATTGCATTCCTCCGTCGTGGCGCGGCTATCCGGGCGCACAGCCAAGAGCCAGGTATTCAGCGAGGAGTAACGGGGAACAGAATAGTCGTGGGCATCGCTCTCCTTGCAGCCATGCTCACGTTAGCGGGAATCTTTACTCCGTGGGCTGTGCGGCGTGTGTGGGAAGATTTCCTGAATGTCTCAGCATGGAATGCAATAACAGGGCAATATTCCGGGGGTTGGGCGCCTCTGGATGAGGTATGGGCGATTCTCGCTTTGCATGCTGCCATTCTCCTCCTGGCCGGCGCTGTATATGCTTTGGTCGCCCCGAGGGCAAGACTCCCCTGGGGCATACTCGCCGCAGGGGGAGTGCTGACAATAGCCAGTTCTCTTTGGGGATTGTTTGACATCAGATCTGGCAGCCTACTGGATATCAGGGGCATTGGATACGGATTGTACCTGACCCTGGTCGGTGGCATATTGGGTTTAATTGGAATCTGGAAACTCAGGGGCTTATTTTGGTCCCACGGCAGACTGGAGGCAGAATCCAGCTAAACACTGATGCTCAAGAAACCACTCTGCCTGGACACCCAAGAGCGCTTCCCCACAGCTAGCGTCTGGGCAAGAGGCTAAGGCGGGACTGACGGTCACAGCAGGAATCCAGAAGGAATGAACGATGGATTCCGTGCTTGGCACAGAATTGCCCATGCCAATAACCATCGGCAACGCGATTAAATATCAGGGCGCTCTCTTAGGATCCGTTTAGGGGGCTGCACATTAGGCTAGCCGGATATCCGAACTCGCCTCTGCTTCCTTTGCCGAGGGAAACTCCCAGAGATGGCAACTCACCTGTGAGAGGCCATGCTTCCCAGCCCCGCTCAACACACTGCTACCAAGCCCCTCAAACCGTCACCCTGGCTGAATCGAAGTGCTCCTTTGCCAGAGATACAATATCACCGATAAAGCTGGCATAGGCAATGCCGGCGGCCTCCACCTGGTGCCTGGCCCCACCCTCCTGCGAGATGTCTGGATTGGGGTTCACGTCGAGCACCATGAGTTGCCCCCCTGCATCCTGTCTCATGTCCACTCTGGCATAACCACGGCATCCCAGCGCCACGAAGCAGCGTAGTGCCAGATCATCTATAGCTTGCTTCAGTTCGGGATCCACGTCAGCCGGACACTTCGTTTTTGTCCCTTCAAAATACGTGTCTTCTCGAACCCATTTTGCCCCATAGGTCAGTATAGGCGGCTTGGTGGAGGGTAAGGCAAAGATGATCTCCTCAATGGGAAACACCTTGAGACTGTAGTTTCCTACCACCAGAGCAGAGAATTCCCTACCGGGCAAGAACTCCTCCACTAGTGAAGGCCGGCCATACTTCTGATCGATGAGCTCCAATTGCCTGCGCAGAGCCTGAAGGCTGCGTACAATACTCTTTGCTGAGATACCATGGCTGGCATGCTCTCCCAGGGGCTTAACGATGCAGGGAAAATTCAGGTTAAAATCTGTACAGGTGCTGGGGGCAAGCACCTGCCAGTTTGCGGTGGGTATGTCCCAGGACTGCAAGACCTGCTTTGCCAGAGATTTGTCCTCGCACAGATGCAGAGCTTGGCTCGGACAGCCGGTAAAACAGATCCCCATCGTCTCCAGAAGACATGTCACGGTGGCCTCACTTTGAGGCACGCCGCCGAACCCTTCGAAGAGGTTGAATACGGCATCAACGTCGAGCTTTCTCAGCTCAGACTCTGCCAGGGGCAGAGGCGGCCCAAGAGCGAGAGTTACCACTTCATAGCCCAGGTGTTCCAGTGCCTGACTTACCGCTGCTACCGAGTCAAGAATTCCCGCGACCGCATCGTCCTCACCAAGGTTGTGGTACACCCCCGGGACAGGGTCATTGTAGACTATGCCAATCTTGCCAGACACGGCCTTTGCCTCTTTAGAGCACTATCCATTATCAGGCCGATGAGGGCGTCGTAACTATACCCCACTCTCTCGGCCATCATAGGAAGGTCGCTATAACCTGGTCGGAGACCAGGCAGGGGATTCACCTCAAGCAGCCAGGGTTTCTTCTCTAAGTCCACCCGAAAGTCAATCCTGGCAACGTCGCGACACCCCAGCACTTCGAAGGCTGTAAGGCTTGCCCAGATAATCTCTTCCGTTGTTTTCACTGATAATTTTGCCGGGCATTCATAGCTGACCACATCCTCCCATTCCCGCTTTACCTCTAGGGAGTAGGTAAAGTTCGGGTTGCCACCTCGCTTCGGAACTACACGCATGATACCGAGAACCTGCGGTGGCGAGCCTACCACACCTATCGTTACCTCTTCTCCGGAGATAAACTCCTCTATCATCACCGGCTGCTGGTACTGTTCCAGCAGCATGCTTGTCATTCGGCATATGTGCTCCATGGTTTCGACCCTGGAAGCAAAGCGGATGCCCTTGCTTGAGCCCTCATAAGCTGGTTTCACAAAACCAGGCAAGGGAAAGTTGTTCCAAGCTAATTCCTCTAGCTGGCGGCCGTCGGTGATCACCTGCCATCGAGGAGTAGCCACGCCGGCTGCCTGTAGTACTCTCTTGGTTAGCGGCTTGTCAAGGCAAAGGGCTAAGCACTCCGGATCTGACCCCGAATAGGGTATGCCCAGCATCTCCAGAACAGAGGGCACCTGGGCTTCCCGGCTCCTGTAAACGCCTCTCCCCTCCGCAATGTTGAAAACAAAGTCGACATTGTCCTGTAAGATATGCGTTAGAAATTCCCGCCCTCCACCCAGCCGCACTACCGAATGCCCCAATGACTCCAGTGCTTTAGCAATGGCTGCCACCGTCTCCGGAGAATCGTATTCCTCCAGAGCGTCCTCGGCATGTTCCGGATGGAGGGTTATTTCGTCTTTGAGATCATAGGCTAGCCCAACCTTCATTTGGCCCTCCCCTTCGAGGCGGCCACAGCCTCACGAGAAGCCGGCTGAACCTGCTCCTGATGCTGCTGGGTGTCGGGGCGGCGATCCGCGCCCCACGGCTCGGGGTCCCGGCATGTGAAGGTGCGACCCTCGTAATTCCTTAATACGAACTCACCATCGGTCTTCGAAACCAGGTAATTGGGCTGAAGAGGGACCTTTCCACCACCCCCGGGCAGATCAACCACAAAGGTGGGAATAGCCAGACCTGATGTGTGACCGCGCATCCCCTCTATTATCTGTATGCCTGTTTCTATCGTGGTGCGCAGGTGCTCGGTCCCCTGCACCTCGTCGGCATGGAAGAGGTAGTATGGCCGCACTTTTATCTTCAGTAGCTCACGGCACAACTTCGTCTGCGTCTCAACAGAGTCGTTCACCCCGCGCAACAGAACAGATTGGTTGTTGAGAGGGACTCCGCTTCTCACCAGCCTGTCACAGGCGAGCGCTGACTCAGGGGTTACCTCATCAGGATGGTTAAAGTGAGTGTTGATCCATATCGGCCCGTATTTCGACAGCATGGCACAAAGTTCCGCATCTATGCGCTGCGGCAGTACCACAGGGAAGCGCGTGCCAATCCGGATGATCTCCACGTGGGGTATGGCCCTCACCCGGGAAATGACCTCTTCCAGGCGAGAAGTGGCCAGAGATAGCGGGTCACCACCGGAGATGATGACGTCCCTGACAACCTTGTTCCTGCGAATGTAGTCCAACATAAGCTCGATCTCGCCGTCAGTATGTGCCCATCTGCCACTCTGCCACTCCCGCTTCCGGGTGCAGTGGCGGCAAAGAACAGGGCAAATGTTGGTCAGCACCATCAGAACCCTGTCCGGGTAGCGATGCACTAACCCGGGCACTACGGAGTCCTCTTCTTCTGCCAGAGGGTCTGCTTCGCCCATAAAGGCGAAAGCTATTTCATCAAAAGAAGGGACCGTTTGCTTTCTAACAGGGTCGTCAGGGTTGTTCTGGTCGATGAGACAGAAATAGTATGGGGTGATTGAAAAGGGGTACTTGCCCGTTACCAGCCTGAGTCTTGCCTGTTCTTTATCTGACAGGCGGATGAAGTGTGCCAGTTCACGGACAGTGTTGATTCGGTTACGAAATTGCCATTTCCAGTCGTTCCACTGTTCCTCGGAGACGTGGCCGAAGAATCTTTGTCTGTTTTCCCTCGCTCTTTTACCTGGGGGCTCTTCGGTGGCGCTCCCTACTGCGTGGGGAGGCTCCTCTCGGGCCTCACTCGAAACTTGGACCCCCATAGACGTTGCCATTGCTACTGAACACCTCCTTCGTTTCTTAAAATTTTGACAAACCACAACAGCGACGATTCGCTTTTCACTAATCTCTTACCTATACCTCCTGAAAAAAGACAAATTCCCTGTTCTCAACTTGTAAGAACAGGGTTTCTCATCTGTCGCCACTATTTTATCTATCTTCGCGGGCCTTAGCCTGCTTTCGACATCCATCCTGTCTTATCTATCTCTTCCCCTATAAAGGGGAAACGCGATCTTATATCCTTTCTCCGCCTACATCCAAGAATGGCGGAAGCAAAACCGTGTAGCAGAATATCCTAATGACAAGACTACTTTTGATGTTATGATACACCATATTGCAAATTTGTCAATACCCCCGATTCGACCTTTTTGAGATCTTTTTCTGTGATGGCTAGAAAGGTACGCCCCTCTGCTTACACACAATATGCGTGCTAGCCGGGTCGGGGTGAAAAGCAGATGGCACATCGATAGACCTCTCAAGCGTTTGAGGTTGTGGGCGCGAGAGGGATGGGGGAGCGGCGACGGGTGAGAAATTGCCTGCGATCGTGGTATACTGATAGTCTAGCAGGCAAGGGTAGTTTTGAGGATGATTCTAGGAAGCAGGAGGTCCTTATCGGGTGACTCAGACGACTAAGGTATTGAAGGAGATTGCTTCAAGCGAGGACTACAAGGTTCTGGCGGGGGCCGCTGAGAAGGTTGACTATGAGGCCATGTTCGATCCCTACATGCGCATCTCACAACTGCTCCGGGAGGGGAGAGCGACGATTGAGAAGAGCATCGAAAACCTGCCTGTTCAGAATAAGGAGGGACAGAGAGAGAAGTTTCAGCGTGCCTTTGAGCAAGCGACGGAAAGAATACTGCCTGTGTGGTATCAGCTGAACCGCCGAGTGAACTCAGGGCTGACAAAGACTAAGGTAATGGAAGGTGAGGTGTTTGGCTTTGGTAAAAAGGGGGATCCGCTGGTCAGGGTGATTGAGGGAGCGATTGTGGTCCTGCCAGGTATGAAGCTGGAACAAGGGCAGCACGTGCGATTCAGAGTAGTGCAAGAATCTGGGAAACTCAGTTTCGGTAGGGTTTTTGACCTCAACTCTCAATCATTCTATCTTCTTATGACTCAGGAGATCAGAGACAGGGTGAATGAGTCCCTTGCATGGATTAGAGACCGTCTGAGCACTTTCCAAGGACGCTGGGACGGAGATTCACGCGTTGAGCTGGGTGAGCTCCTACAGAGACTGCGGGACATCAAAGAGACATCGTCCAATCTGCGGGCTGAGGAAAGCAGAAGGATTGCCACGCAAGTTGCTGACTGCAGGAAGCAACTGCTGTACAACGCCAGCATGGGGCTGATGTTTGATTTCATCTCGGAACAAGAAGAAAGAGACATTGAAAAGTTCTACCAAGACGGCCACGAAGACAAGTCCAGGGCATTGGCGGCACTGGGGCTTTTTCGGCGCAAAAGCTATGAAACAGCAAGGGAAAAGTTCTTGCTCAAGGAAGAACCTGAGGGGTACGCACACATCCTGAGTGAGATGGGCGATGGATTGGATTCTATGGATTCAGCCATGGAGCTTATGGGATTACAAGCGGCAGTAGACGAAATTTATCCCAAGGCAAAAGGCTATTTTGAGAGAATGGATCGCTTGTTCGATAATCTCATTAATAGACTTAAGCAAGTCGTTGACACCTTATCGAAAAAGGATATCCTTGACCCCGAAGAAATCCGTCTGGCGATCGAAGAGGCTTTCTCAGAAAGGGTCATTTTTTTGGAGTTGCGGAGAGTCTTTCGGAGCTCAAAGGAGTTTCTTTCTTCGAGGAGCGCATTCTTGGAACTGAACCGAAGGCTAAGAAACGAGGAAGTTGTGGCAGTGGAGACTGCGTTCAAACCATATCTTCACCACAAAGTCCTTCAGGCCTTTGGCCCTGAAGGCTCAACCAAATGAATGAGTACCGTCTCTCGCTGATCGGATAGACAAGGCTCATCTCCCGGTTTGCTGACGTGCACAAGTCCACGGCTTCCCCCGCCAAGAAAGCTGGCAGAGAGGGGGAGTCATTGTGAGTTTTTCTGACTGTGGCAAGAAGAAGCGATTTCCTGTGATTCACCTCAGGTTGCTCCTCCTTTTCTCCAGAGGACCCTTCACCACAACTAGACACCTACTGTGTAGCCTTGACCTCTGACTTGCGGGAAGATTATGATGAAAGTTAGGGCAAAGCGAGAGATGGCTATCAGGAAAGATTACTACCAACTTCTTGGTGTAACGAGGGATGCCAGTATGGAGGAGATCACGAGAGCCTTCAGGAAGCTGGCTTTCGACTGTCATCCCGACCGCAATCATCATGATGGGGCAGCCGAAAGGTTCAAAGAAATCAACGAAGCTTATCAGGTGTTGAGTGATGCCGAGAAGAGGGCGCGCTATGACCGCTGGGGTGGCTTTGAGGGGCGTGGCTTCGATGGTTTTGATAACCTTGTAGATAGTCTGGGGGACATCTTTGAAGCCTTTTTTGCAGGAACGAATGCCACCAGAGTAAGAGTACGTGTGCCACAGCAAGGTGCGGATCTGCGTCATAACATCACCATTTCCTTTGAAGAGGCGGTGTTTGGCGGCGAGAAAGGGATTGAGATTGTGCGGACGGAGAGGTGCCCTCGCTGTCACGGTTTGGGAGGCGAACCAGGGAGTCAGCCACTAAGGTGCCCGGACTGCAATGGTGCCGGGGAGACGCGAAGGGTGCGCCAGAGCTTTTTTGGGCGCTTTGTCAATACGGTAGTCTGTCAGCGCTGCTCCGGAAGGGGGAGTATAGTTGCTCAACCTTGTACTCATTGCCAAGGCGCTGGAAAGCAACGGCAGCATCGCAAGATGGTGGTGAAGATTCCTCCTGGTGTAGAGGACGGTTCCCAGATATGTCTTAAAGGAGAGGGAGAGGCAGGGATGTGGGGAGGTCCTCCGGGTGATCTCTATGTTCTGCTGTCAGTCAGGGAACACAGCTTCTTCAAGCGTCATGGTAACGACATACTCTACGAGTTGCCGATAAACTTCGCCCAGGCGGCTCTGGGGGATGAGGTGGAAGTTCCTACTCTCGATGGCGTGGCGAATCTCAAAATCGATGCAGGCACGCAGAGTGGCAAGGTCATACGCTTGAAAGGAAAGGGTGTACCTTACCTTAATCGGTCCGCAAGGGGAGACCAGCTAATTACGGTTCGTGTAATTACTCCTGAGAAACTAGATGATGGGCAGCGCAGGTTGTTCGTAGAGCTATCAAAGAGCCTAGGCAAAGCAAAAGCATCTACAGGACGTGGCGAGAGCCTGTTCGACCGGATAAAAAAACCAAAAAAGACCGACCAGAGCCAAGAATAGCAAGGCGGGAAAGGGTGATCCGCACAGGCCCGTCACAGTGAAAGCGGAGTTTATCTGGCGTTAGGCCGAGTCATCTACTCCCTTAAGCCAACTCGGTGGTGGGTGCCACCTAGTGCGGAAGTAATCCAGCATGAAACGAAGCAGCTTGGTGATTTCCAGCGATTTCCCATCTGCAGGGTATTCTACTAACTGAGTCGCTGCTTTCCTGACGTCAGCGCCCTCGTAAATCACCTTATAGATCTGCTCTATAATAGGCAGGCTGAGGCCTGCTTTCTGGCCTAGCTGACGAGCAGCGAAAGCGCTACCAACTCCTTCAGCTACGAATGGCATCGATTGCCTTATCTCAGTTAAAGTGTGCCCGCTGGCAAGTTGCTTGCCGACATAAACATTGCGGCTCTCGGTACTGAAGCAGGTAACTACCAAATCTCCTAATCCACTCAGTCCAATGAAAGTGAGAGGGTTAGCACCAAAGGTGGTTCCGAGAACGATTATTTCACTCAATCCCCGAATGATGAAGGCTGCTTTGGCATTGTTACCACTACCCAAGCCGTCTATCATACCAACGCCTAAGCTGATGACATTCTTCAACGCACCACCCAACTCCACACCTATCATGTCTGTAGTAGTGAAGATGTAGAAGTTGTTTGAATTCATAAACTTCTGTGCTCTCTCTGCCACTGCCGCGTCAGCGGCGGCAACCACAGTTACTGAGAGCAGGCCTTCAGCCGCCTCCCTGGCCATGTTTGGGCCGGAGAGGGCACAGATATTATGGTGAAAGCGATCATCAACCCCTTCGGCAATTACCTGAGACATGCGTTTGCCACTATCCATTTCCAATCCCTTGGTGGCACTTACGATAAGAGCCGAGTCTGGTAGATAGTCCCTTAGCTGCCTGACATTGCGACGCATACTTTCGGATGGTACAGCGAAAACAACTATGTCTGCCTTGTCTAATGCCTCTTCTAAAGAGGGCGTAGCAGAAAGGCCTGGTGGGAAGGGAAGTCCAGGCAGGTAGATAGAGTTCTCTTTTGCTTGGTTGAGCTTATCGGCTGTTTCTTGGTCGCGAGTCCACAGCTTTACATCGGTCCCCTTGCGGGCCAAGATCATCCCGATGGCTGTCCCCCAACTGGCATTGCCGACGATAGCTGCTTTTGGCATCCTTAATCCTTCACCTTGCCTGGTGAGAGGAAGATTCTCTTCTGTCCGCCCTCTCACCCAGCCTACGTTCCGTGCCAGTACGAAGCCGTTGTATATTATCACGATGTTGGAACAAAATCAAGCCGCCTCCAATAGCAGCATAGATCAAGTAGGCTTTTGGTTGTGTTTCCAGGAGCACCATGACTAGCATCACCAGCAGGGAGCTAACCGCAACAAGTATCGAACCCAATGACATGTAGCGTGTCAGAGCAGCAGTACCCAGTCCCACGCCCGGACCACATGCCAATCCAACAGGCCAATACATTGCCAACATGCCTCCCGCAAAGGTGCTCACCCCTCTGCCACCTCGGAACCTGGTGTATACGGGCCAAATGTGGCCCACCATAGCTGCCAGAGCAGCCGCAACCTGTGCACCGTGGCTATGTAGCACGACCCAACTGATCGATACTGGTGCCGCGCCCTTGCTTACATCGGCTAGCAGGGTCAAAAGGCCTGCCCTCCAGCCAGCAGAGCGCAATACGTTGGCAAATCCTGTCTTGCCACTACCATATTCCCTGACGTCTACTCCTCGGGTTAGCCGGCCCGCAACCAAGCCAAAAGGGATGGCACCCAAGCAATAACCCAGCAGGATAACAGCAGTATACTCCAATACTACCATATTGCGCTACCCCGCTTCTTGGCAGCCATGATTTATGACGGCCGAAACTTGGTTTTCAGAATTGCCGAGGTTCCGCGCAACAACCGAGATTCTTCTCCGCCTGCGGCGGATCGGAATGGCATCTGCGGACGCTGTCATCATGAGCGTAACGAAGGTTCTCACGTTACGAAGCACCAGGTTCTTTGACTCGCTTTTTGCTTCTGCTGTGAAATATAAGGCGGAGGGGGTTACCCTGAAAACCAAAAGCCTGGCGCAACTTGTTTTCCAGATAGCGTTGGTAGGAGAAATGGACCAGGGAGGCATCATTGACGGAAAAGGCGAAGGTGGGCGGACTGACCGCCGTTTGTGTTGCTCCAATGACTGTCAGCTTCCTGGTACCTTTCTTCGGAGGGAAATGTGCTGCCACTGCTTCTCTAATTACCTTATCCAGAGAGTCAGCCGGGATATGCTTGTTTCTCTCTTCATAGACCCTCTTGGCGGTAGGCAGAACCTTTGCTACTCCGTATCCGGTCTTGGCAGAGATGGACAGTATCTCTATGTAAGGCATGAACCTGGTCCTTTGCCTTATCACGTCTGTCCACTGATTTACGTCCTTCACTTCCGCCAGGTCCCACTTGTTGATTGCCAGTATGGCTCCTCTGTAGGCCTTCTGAATGTAACCCAGAATGTGCGTGTCCTGAGTGGTGATCCCCTCCACAGCGTCGATGAGCAGCACGGCAACATCAGAGCGCTCAATAGCACGCTGGGTGCGTTCCAAGCTGTACCGCTCAATGCCAGGCTGAATCCGGCCCCGTCGTCTTATTCCTGCGGTATCAATAAGAATTATGCTCCCGTCATCAAGGCGTAGAACTGTATCTACTGAATCGCGAGTTGTTCCTGGAGTGCTGTCGACAATCAGCCGCTCTTCCCCTAAGAGGGTGTTGACTAGTAGCGATTTTCCCACGTTAGGCCGTCCCACAATGGCGATTTTCATCGATTCTGGCTCAGCAGGGGCAAGAGTGGCAGGTGGCAAACACGCAGTGGCTTTGTCCAGCAATTCGTCAATTCCTTTGCCATGATAGGCACTGACAGGGATAGGTTCACCCATGCCCAGCTTGTGGAACTGGAATAGTTCGCTTTCTTGCCTATCGTTATCGACTTTGTTTGCCACCAGTTGTAATGGCTTCTGTGAGCGACGCAATATGTCAGCCACCTCCTGGTCGCCGGGCATTACTCCCTCGCGGGCATCTACCAGGAAAAGGATCAAGTCAGCTTCAGCTATGGCTGCCTCTACCTGCTCTTTTACTTTCTGTTTGATGCCGGAGTCTGGTCTTGCCTCTAGCCCCCCGGAATCCACCAGCGTAAATTCTTGCCCTTCCCACGAGATATCGGCGGATATTCTGTCTCGCGTTGTTCCTGGCAGATCTTCGACAATAGCCCTTCTCTCACCGAGGATGCGATTGAAGAGGGTGGATTTGCCTACGTTGGGCCTGCCGACAATGGTCACGACAGGTCTCTTCATGATGTCCCCTAACATTCAGGTTGCCTGGTCTAGCCACCGAGCACTTTCAAGAGGATTGCCTTTTGGATATGGAGTCGGTTCTCTGCCTGATCGAACACCACAGACTGGGGGTGATCCAGGAGACCATCGGCGATCTCTTCGCCATGATGGGCCGGTAAAGGGTGCATCAGCAAGGCATTGCTCTTGGCCAAGGACAATAGTTGTTTGTCCACCTGGAAGGGGGCGAAGGCAAGCCGGCGAGCCTCTGTTTCAGCTTCCTGGCCCATGCTGGTCCAGACATCGGTATAGACGACATCCGCGTCCATAACAGCCAGGCGGGGATGTTCGGTCAGGCATATATTAGCCTCGCTCTGCGAAGCAAGGTCCTTAGCCTGTCGTAGTATTGTCACCGGCAACTCATAGGCCAGTGGGGAGGCGATAAAGAAGTGCATACCTACCAACGCCGTGGCCAGAAGCAAGCTCCTGGCTACATTATTGCCGTCACCGATATAGGCCATATTCAAGCCCTTTAGTGTTCCCTTCTTCTCAAAAATGGTGAGCAGATCACCCAGTGCCTGGCAAGGGTGTTCCTGGTCAGAAAGAGCATTGATGACTGGCACATCGGCGTACTGAGCCAGCAATTCTAGAGTTTGGTGAGAGTAAGTCCGCGCTGCGATACCGTCCACATAGCGGCTCAGGGTTCGAGTTGCATCGGCCACCCTTTCACGCTTTCCTAGGCCGACTTCCTCCGGGGAAAGATAGATGGCATGTCCCCCTAGTTGCCACATGGCCACATCAAAGCTTACCCGGGTACGAAGAGAAGGTTTCTCGAAGAGCAGAGCCAGGGTCTTACCCTTGAGGTACGGTCTGCTTGTCTCTTGTTTCAGGCTGACAGCCTTCTCGACAAGGCCCCAGATATCGTCCGCACTCAGGTCGGCTATTGACAGTAGGCTTGTTGAACTTGCCAAGACTTGCCTTCCGTCTTTATTGCTGGCGCGATTACCATTTCCACCTGGTGCATCTGGGCGATGGTAGCAGCACCACAGACACCCATAGCAGTGCGCAGCGCACCCACCAGGTTTTGAGTCCCATCACTGACTGTTGAAGGGCCAAAGAGGATCTTCTCCAGATGGGCAGTAGTATCAACTCTGATTCGCTTACCCCTGGGCAGGGCCGGATGCGGGCTTGCCATACCCCACTGGTAGCCCTTGCCTGGTGCCTCCTCGGCCTGGGCCAGGATAGCTCCCAGCATTACGGCGTCAGCACCGGCTGCAAAAGCTTTGCACAGATCGCTCCCGGAGTGAATCCCCCCATCTGTAATGAGGCTGACATACCTGCCTGTTTCCCGAAAGTAATCATCTCTGGCGGCAGCGCAGTCCATAGTGGCAGTAACTTGGGGAACCCCTATACCCAGGACCTGCCTGGTGGTGCAGGTGGCCCCCGGCCCCACGCCAATCAAAATGCCAGAGACGCCTTCCCTCATTAGCTCCAGTGTAGCGCTGTAGCTGACACAGTTCCCTACCACAACAGGCACAGACATGGATTGGCATAACTCCGAGAAGATAAGGCCGCGGAGGCTTTTGGAGAAGTGGCGAGCGGTGGTCACCGTGGACTGTACAACTAGCACATCTGCCCCTGCCTCAGCAATGATAGGTGCAAACTTCTTGGTGTTGGCCGGAGTAACTGAAACAGCGCAGACGGCCCCCTTTTTTTTGATGAAACGAATGCGCTCGGCGACCAGGTGTTCCTTTATAGGCTCGGAGTAGATCCGCTGTAAGGACAAGGTGACTTCAGCGGGGGGCGCCTGTATGATCTCGGCTATAACCTCCTCTGGCTTCTCGTAGCGGGCCTGCACCCCTTCGAGGTTGAGCACTGCCAGGCCACCAAGCTTACTAAGCAGGACAGCGAAGGTGGGATCGACCACGGCGTCCATGGCCGCAGCCAGTATGGGGGTGGAGAAGGTCAGGTCGCCCAGTTTGAGATCGATGTTGGTCTGTTCGGGGTTAATGGTGATATCGCCAGGCACTATAGCCACCTCATCAAAGCTGTAGCAACGCCGTAAACTCCTACCTTTGTCTATGGGCATATCTACTCCCCCAGGATGCATTATCGTGTCCCAAACTATATCAAAGGGCGTACGGAAAGTCAATTAAGCCAAGGGGCTTGTAATTGTTGTCTTACTTGGGGTAAAATTTGGAGAAACTTACAGATTATTGGAGTTTTTTGCAAATTCGCCTGGATTAGAAAGGCAAGCGCTTCAATAGTCGGGGAGGTCACCTTTGCCGGAACGCTCTCTGGTTAGTATCAGTGAAGCCAGTCGCATCCTGGGGGTGAGCGAAGCCACTCTCCGCTTGTGGACGGATGAGGGTAAGATCAGGGCCTTTGTTACCCCAGGGGGACACCGGCGTTATTCCAGGGCTGATCTGCGGCGGTTTGCTGGCCTGCAAGGAAAGGTCCGTAGTGTCAAGGATCTGGTTTCAGGATTGGAGGAAGCAGCCTCGCTGCCACGCGATATTGCTCGGACAAGTTTCCCGGCTACGGCGTGGTATGGAAAGCTCGGTCCGGAATCTCGCCAGAACCTGGCGCGATGCGGACGTCGGTTGCTCGATCTGATCGTCAAATACATCACTGAGCCTTCCAGGCGGGACGAGACCATTAGACTGTCGCAGGATGTGGGCAAGGACTTCGGCAACGAGCTGGCTGGGCTGGGGGTGCCGCTCACTGATGCCCTGGAGGCCTTTCTTATGCATCGGACTCCGTTTATAGAGGCTGCCACTGGTTTGATGAAGAAGAGGGAGGTGCTGAGTGAGCGAGCTGTTGAGGCCATTCCCATGGTGACCCGTGTTATGGATGAGGCCCTGGTTTCACTGGTGGCAGTGTACCAGGAGCGAAGGGGCCTGTCATTGCAGAACAAGGGAGATAGTGCCCAATGATATCGATTTCAAGGCTGCTCTGTGACAGTGCTGGGCCGGGGGACTGGCTGCGCTACGTCAGCCACGGAGGAAGCTCTGCCTCACGGCGTGCTCCCGTTCCCATTGTGGTGTGGAACTGCACCCGGCAGTGTAATCTGCACTGCATCCACTGCTACGCCAGCGCCGACAGCCAGCGTTCTCCTGGGGAAATGAACACCGAAGAGGGCAAGACATTTGTGGCTGACCTGGCCGAATTTGGTGTACCGGTGCTCCTTTTCTCTGGAGGGGAGCCTCTGCTGAGGGATGACGTCTTTGATCTGGCGACCTTTGCCAGGGAGCAGGGGGTGCGGCCTGCCCTTTCCACTAATGGCACTCTAATCACTGAAAAGGTAGCTGAAAGGGTGCGGAGGGTGGGGTTTGGGGAGGTGGGGATCAGTCTGGACGGTATCGGCGAGCGCCATGACCACTTTCGAGGCCAAAAGGGAGCCTATGAGGCAGCCCTCCGGGGCATTCGGAACTGCGTGGCAGTGGGGCAAAGAGTTTCCCTGAGGCTAACCATCACACGCTCGAACTACAAGGAGATTCCCGCCATTTTTGAACTGGCGGAGCGGGAAGCGATAGACCGGATTTGCTTTTATCACCTGGCTTATGTGGGTCGAGCCAGCGGCCTCGGTCAGCAGCTCAGCCATGATGAGACCCGATCAGTGGTAGATCAGATTTGCCAGCAAACCTTAGACCTCTATGGGCGCGGGCTGAAAAAGGAAGTCCTTACGGTTGATAACCACGCCGATGGCATCCATTTGTATCTCAAACTGAGAAGTGAGGATCGGCAGCGGGCTGAAAGAGTGCTGGGCCTGCTGCGGGCCAACGGGGGGAACAACTCCGGTATCCGAATAGGAGCGGTAGATGAAGCGGGAGATGTCCACCCCGACCAGTTCTGGCGGCATTACTCGCTGGGCAACGTGCGGCAGCGCAAGTTTAAGGATATCTGGACGGATGATTCTGAGCCTCTGCTGCTGGGCCTTAAGAACCGGCGCGGTCTCTTGAAAGGCCGGTGCGCCAGGTGCCAGTACCTTGATCTGTGTAACGGGAATTTGCGGGTGCGGTCAGAGGCCGTCTTCGGCGATGTCTGGGCCGAGGACCCAGCCTGCTACCTCACCGACGGGGAGATCGGGATCGAGCGATGAAGGAATTGCCTGTTAAGGAGAAGATCCAAGGAGCTTGGGGAAAACCTGGGAATTGAGTTTGTTTGTGTTAAAGAACCTCATGCGGGGTAAGGGAAGATTGTGAAGCTCATCATTCATCGGGGCAGCAGGGAGATTGGCGGGAGTTGCGTGGAACTTGTCTCTGGCAGAACCAGCGTCATTGTCGATTTGGGTATGCCCCTAGTTAATGAGAGGAACGAGCCGTTCGACAGCAAGGATCTGAAAGATAAGCCTATGCTGGAACTTGTCAATAGTCACGTCCTGCCAGCAGTCAGTGGCTTGTATGCTAACGAAGAAAGAGGTATTAGTGCTGTACTCCTTTCTCATGCCCACCAGGACCATTATGGATTCTTGCAGTACATCAATCCAGAGATACCCGTATATATGAGCAGGGGAGGCCGAATACTTATTGAAATATCCGATCTCTTCATCCCGACAAAAGTGAACCTACGCAATGTGGTAGTTTTCGATATGTGGAGACCTTTCGCAGTTAGCAACCTGATTGTCACTCCATACTTGGTCGACCACTCAGCTTTTGATGCAGCGGCCTTCCTCATCGAGGGTGAAGGCAAAAGGATATTCTACTCGGGGGACTTTCGCGGCCACGGCAGAAAAAAGATACTATTTGAGAAGCTGCTTTCTCGGCCGGTAAGTGACATAGACTGCCTCCTGCTGGAGGGTTCGATGCTGGGTAGAGCAGACGGCCAATATCAGGATGAGGGTGCCGTTGAAGAAAGGCTTGTGAATCTATTCAAAGAGAAAGAGAACGTAGCATTTGTTTTCTGCTCATCCCAGAACATCGACAGGCTTGTCTCCATCTACCGGGCGGTGAAGCGTTCTGGCTCGCTATTTGTGATCGATCTCTATACTGCCTATATTCTAGATAGATTGAGTGTAGTTTCCGAGCACCTCCCGCAATTTGACTGGGATGAAATCAGAGTGAAGTATTTCCGCTCTCACGCAAACGTACTCGTGAGAAGTAATCAGAAGGAGCTGCTCTACAAATACAAAAAGGCAAAGATTGAGATCGAAGAAATAGACAAGAATAAGAAGAGCGTTGTCATGTTGATGCGGGATAACTCGATTTTCAGAGCATGTCTAAGGAAACTGACCGGTGTTGACGGGGCCGTGGCGGTATATTCGATGTGGGATGGCTATGTAACTGATAGGTTCATAGGGATTTTGGCAGAACATGGGATTAAATATGAACATGTTCATACCAGTGGCCATGCGGTGGTAGAAGATCTTCAGAGACTTGCAGAGGCATTAAACGCCAAGCATGTGATTCCTATTCATACTTTTCATCCGCAAGATTATCCGACACTCTTCAAGAATGTTCATCTGTTAAGGGATGGCGAAGAGTTCTCTATCTGAGAAGGGACTCAAAAAAGGAGGTTAGTAATGACGAATGCCAATAGTGCTATTGACAAGGCCGTTGAACGAGTCATAGGGGATTTTCAGAAATACCCTGGGTGTTACTTTGTTGAGGAAGATGTGAGATGGCGCTTGATGAAAGAGATTGAAGATGCTTTGGTTGCACTGGATATCAAGCATGTGAAGTTGATGGATGGTGTTACATCGTTAGTCCACGGAGAATATCCCACGCCCTTTCGCTGTTCAATGGGCAATAGGTCATTTGAGTTACAGCCTCCGGAATCGAAGGAAAGGAGAGGGCACTTCGACATCGTGGTACTAAACCCAGAGGCAGCATCAGAGTATGAATTCAAAGTCATTCGCTTGCAAGATTACCAACTCTTCCGTAGCAAATTACAGGCCTCTTCCTTGCCTCTTCTTGACTGCGTTATCGAAATCAAGCTGTTCCGAGATTTGACCCATCCAGAGCGGGCAGAGTCCATAAACCACCAAACCGAATATGCCGTGCAAGCGGTAAAGAAGATAGCTGCAACTCTCGAAGTTCAGCCTGCATACTATCCCCACAAGCCATTTGCCAAGAGAGGCGTGGTACTTCTGTTTGACAATTCTGACTTGGTTGGCGATGCTGACGATGTGGATCTTGCTCGCAATCACTTCCTAAAAGTATTTGAAGATGCCATGAAGACCATATGGGATTCAGTTCCTGAGACTCTTTTGTGCGTTTGGGCAACCCCATGCCCCATGCAGAAAAGGGAGGATTACCGCGGGCGAAAGAGGTTGGTTTACTAAAGTACGCCTTTCTCCTGGGGGCGAAGTTCACGATCCATTATCATGCATGCCACGTCTAGCATGACAGGACGAACAGGCTGTTCTTGGCTATGCCTCCCACGAAAGTGGTGGGCAGAGGATTTCTGGATTCCCGCACAAGCGGGAATCCAGTGCCAGTGAAGGAAGGACAGGAGTGACAGAAAAAAGGGGCCGAGCTTTACCTGCAGAGAGCAGCTCATATTCCATAGCCAGACTAGTTGATAAGAAGGTAGACGGATGAGCGCCTTAGACCAACCGTTATCGAGCAATACCGCCTTAGACACGGCGGGGAGGACTGTTCCCCCGCTGCGGGTGTTGGCCTGGGAAGTGACTCGGAGCTGTAACCTCTCCTGTGCCCACTGCCGGGCATCGGCGACTGAGGAAGCCGGTGAAGGTGAACTATCGACCGAGGAATGTGTTTCTCTCATCGATGATATTTTGCAGGTGGGAAAGCCAATATTGATACTCAGTGGAGGGGAGCCGCTTCTGAGGCAGGACCTGTTTCAGATAGCTCGATACGCTGTGGAGAAAGGGTTAAGGGTGGCCCTGGGCACTAACGGTACACTAATCACTGAGGAGGTCGCCCAGCGGGCTAGAGAGGTGCCCATTTCCCGCGTGGGCGTCAGCCTTGATTTCCCTACCCCTGAGTTGCAGGACAAGTTTCGGGGCCAGACAGGGGCCTTTGTGGCAGCCATAAGGGGGATAGAGGCAGCCCGCCGTGCCGGGATCGAAGTCCAGATTAACAGCACCATCACCAGAGGGAATGCCCCCTATTTGGACGCTTTGCTCTCACTAGCGCTCAGCCTGGGGGCAGTGGCCTTTCACCCTTTCCTGCTGGTGCCTACGGGCCGGGGCAAGGGGCTGAGAGACTACGAGCTTTCGCCTGAGGAATATGAGCGGGTGCTGAACTGGATTTGCGATAAGCAGGTAGAGCTAGGAGACAGGTTGTTTATCAAACCGACGGATGCCCCCCACTATTTTCGGATTTTGAGCCAAAGAGGGACTGGGAACCCTATAGGGGAGACGGTGCCCGTGCAGAATCTGGGACGGCCGAGATCTGGCAGATCACTGGACTCTTTCACCAGGGGCTGCCTGGCTGGGGTGAGCTTTTGCTTCGTCTCGCACTGTGGCAAGGTGCAGGGATGTGGTTACCTGAACGTGGAAGCAGGCGCCATCAGAAAGGATGGCTTCGGCAAGATTTGGAATTCTTCCCCCTTGTTCCGTCAATTGAGAGATCTCTCTAATATCAAGGGGAAATGTGGTCTTTGTGAATACAAGGAGGTATGCGGCGGTTGTCGCGCCAGGGCCTATGAGGCAACAGGGGACTGGCTGGCTTCCGAGCCGTGCTGCCTTTACCAGCCGCTGGCATTGCGAAGCCAGGCAGCCAGGAGTAGCTGACAGCAGGCAAAGAGGGTTTGAGGATGACGCTGGACGAGACCGATAAGAGATTAGTCAACCTGGCCCAGATGGAATTTCCGCTGGTGGCTGAGCCGTTCGCTGCCCTAGGGATGGAACTTGGCGTAGACGCAGCGCAGGCGATGCACAGAATCGATCGCTTGAAGGCCAGAGGAGTTCTGCGCTACATCGGCCCCTTGTTTGATGCCAGGAGCCTGGGCTACCAGACCACCCTGGTAGCTGCAAGAGTAGCTGAGCACCGGATGGAGGAAGCAGGCCGGGTCATCGGTCGGCATGCGGGCATAAGTCATGCCTACCAGCGGGAGCACCACTGGAACCTGTGGTTCACCCTGGCTATGGCGTCGGGAGCGGACATGCGCAGCGAGGTGAGGAAGTTGGCAGATGCTCTGGGTGCCGAGGCAGTCGTCGAACTGCCGGCGCTGAAGGTATTCAAGCTGCGGGCGTACTTCGATGCCACCGGAGGCAATGCGCCAGGGCCACAAAGCGATACTACAGTTTCTCTTTCAGATGGCAAGGCTGCTGAGCTATCGCCAACTGACCGTGCCATGATCAACGAGCTACAGCAAGACCTTCCACTTGTTGCTAGGCCCTTTGACTCCATGGCGGCACGCCTGGGGCTGGACACAGACCGGTTCCTGGCTTGCTGCCAGGCTTTGCTGCGCCGAGGCATTATGCGCCGCTACAGTGCCGCCGTGAGACATGCCAGCCTTGGCCTGGCCGCAAATGCCTTGGTCTGCTGGTCAGCGCCGTCGGGTAGGATTGAGGCGGCGGGCCGAAGACTGGCAGCGCTCAGTGAGGTGAGCCATTGCTATGAACGGCAGACTGATCCCCTGTGGCCGTACAACCTGTATGCCATGATGCACGGGCGGACCGGGGAGGCGTGCCAAGATATAGCCGCTGAGGTATCGCACCATTGCGGCCTCGATGGCTACGTTGTGCTGTTCAGTACCCAGGAACTGAAGAAGGCCAGGGTGAGGTACGTGGTATGAGGAAGGGCAGCATGTCCCGTTATTACCCCATATTTCTTGATATCGACGGCAGAAGGTGCGTGGTGGTGGGGGGAGGGCGGGTGGCGCTGCGCAAGGTGAGGATGCTTCTGGATCATGGGGGGCAGGTGGAGGTAATCAGCCCCGATTTGTGTCCCGGGCTCAGCCGCATGGCGGAGCAAGGGCAGGTGCAGGCACGGCACCGCAATTATATGGAGGGGGACCTGGCGGGCGCAGTCATTGCGGTGGCAGCTACCGATGAGGGGCAGACAAACGCCGCAGTGTACCAAGAGGCCAAAGCCAGAAGAATCTTGATTAACTCTGTGGACGATCCCAAGCACTCTGATTTCATCGTTCCCTCATATCTGCGCCGCGGCGATGTGACCATCGCCATCTCCACCGAGGGCAGAAGCCCAGCGCTGGCACGGAAGATTCGAACGGAACTGGAGAGAGACCTGGCTAATGAGTACGCCCCTCTGGCGCGGCTGGCTGGTGAGGTTCGCTCTGAACTGAAAGAAAGAGGGGTGATGGTAAGCGCCGATGAGTGGCAGAGGGCCCTGGATCTGGACAATTTGACGGGGATTCTGCGGGCCAGAGGCGCCGAAGAGGCGAAATCGGCGCTCTTGAGAGAGCTTATGCCGGGAAGTGGTAAGCGTGGTGAGGGCGAGCCAAGCCCGTTGCACCTCTGTGTTGTGGGCGTAAATCACAGCACGATGCCAGTGGAATTCCGAGAGAAGCTGGCTGCCAGCGCCTCATCAGGGGATGTCCCGCTACCAGTGCGCGATCATGTGCTACAGGGCATTGTCCTCTCCACCTGCAACCGCACTGAGGTCTACGTGGTGGACAGCCATGCCAACCGTGCTCAACAAGCAGGGATTGATTTCCTGAAGCGCCATACCAACATGCCCGAGACCGAATTGCTGCCGCGCCTTTATGTTTATCAAGACACTGATGCCACGAGGCACATCTTCCGTGTGGCCTCTGGGCTGGACTCAATGATTGTGGGCGAGTTTGAGATCCTTGGCCAGGTGAGGCAGGCCCTGGAGCACGCAGAAAAGGGCGCGACGGTGGGCCTGCCGCTTTTGAACCTCTTTCGCCAAGCGGTGCAGGTGGGCAGACTGGTCAGGGAGAAGACAGACATCAGCCGGAACGCTCTCTCGGTCAGCTCTGTGGCTGTGGAGATGACCAGAAGGATTGTGGGAGACCTCAGCCAATGCCAGATTCTGGTTATCGGAGCGGGCGAGGCAGGCAGGCTGGTAGCCAAAGCAGCTAAGGAGAAGGGGGCCTGTCACATAGCCGTGACCAGCCGCTCCTACGAAAAGGCCTCGGCTCTGGCCTTGGCTCTGGGTGGCAAAGCGGTCACTTTGGCTAACCTGGGTGAGGAGATGAAGGCAGCAGATATAGTCATAAGTTGCACTGGAGCGCCACACATCGTACTGGACGCGTCACAGGTGCGACAGGCAATGCGAGCCCGCCCTGAGAAGCCGATGGTGGTGATAGACATTGCCGTTCCCCGTGACGTGGAGGCTGAGGCTGGGGAGGTAGAGAACGTCTTCCTTTACAACATAGATGATCTCAATGAAGTGTCGAATTCGAACCGTAGACTGAGAGAGCGGGAAACCAAGCGGGCGGCGGCGATCATAGAGGCTGAGGTGGAAAGATTCGCATCCTGGTGGCAAACCCTGGGTGTGAGGGATACCATCGGCGCCCTGGTGAGCAAGGCAGAGAGCATACGGCAGGCACAACTGAAGACAACACTGAAAAAGCTCAAAGGGCTTTCCTCTGAGGAACGAGATGCTCTGGAAGCCATGAGCAAGACAATGATGCAAAAGCTGCTTCATGAGCCGATTGAGCGTTTGAAGAAAGATCGCCGCTATGCTGGTGCGGTGAGCGAGCTTTTCAATCTGGAGCCAGAGAAACTCCCGTGAGACGAATCGTCGTTGGTTCCCGTGGCAGCCGGCTGGCCTTGATTCAGACGGAGTCGGTGTTAGGCCAGATGAGAGAAATGCGGCCTGACCTGCGGTTTACGCTGACTAAAATCACCACTGAGGGCGATCGCGCACAGCGCTCACCGTCAGATCGGCTCTCTGGCATCGGGGTTTTTGTAAAGGAACTGGAGTCAGCGCTTCTCAATGGCCGAATCGATATGGCGGTGCATAGCCTGAAGGATATGCCGACGGAGATCGCGCCTAGGCTTAGCCTGGCGGCAGTGGCCATAAGGCTGGATCCCCGAGACGTCCTGGTGTCCAAGAGGGGCAAGCTGGGGCAACTGGCCCCAGGCTCGCGTATAGGCACAGGCAGCCTGAGGCGCAAGGCCCAGTTGCTTCACCACCGTCCAGACCTTAGGGTAGAAATGCTGAGGGGCAATGTGGACACCCGCCTGCGGAAGGTGTCAACAGGGGAACTTGATGGAGTGATAGTAGCGGCGGCAGCCATGGTTCGCCTGGGTTGCGACGGAAGCATTGCTGAATATCTGCCTCTCGATCTCTTCCTGCCTGCGCCTGGGCAGGGAGCGCTGGGCATAGAGGTGCGCTCTGACGATGCTGAGTTGACTGAATTGGCGGCGATGGTCAATGACCAGCCCACCTGGTGTGCAGCGGTGGCGGAGCGTGCCTTTCTGCATGCCCTCGGTGCTGGGTGCCGTGCCCCGGTGGCAGCTCTTGGGCAGGTGACTGGCGACACTCTGAGGCTAGAGGGGATGGTGGCTGATGCCGAAGGTCATGCTTTAGTTCGTGACTCGGAGGATGGTAGCGCCACTGTCCCTGAGCAGGTAGGTATCCGGCTGGCTGAGAAGTTGCAGCAGAGGGGGGCGTTACAGATCATTGCTGAAGCAAGACGAAGATGAAGCACAAGGCGAGCATTAAACAGGGCAAAGTCTACTTGGTGGGGGCCGGGCCAGGGTCACCTGACCTGATTACAGTTAAAGGGCTGGACTGTCTCAAACGCGCTGATGTCGTTATTTATGACCATCTGGTGGATGAGTCCCTTCTCGATCATGCGCCTGCTGCTGCGGAGAAGATATATGCCGGCAAGACCGCCAGCCGCCATGCCCTGGAGCAGGCGGAGATAAATCGCTTGCTGGTGGAGAGGGCCAAAGAGGGTAGGGTGGTAGTGCGATTGAAGGGTGGAGACCCCTTTGTGCTGGGGCGGGGTGGTGAGGAAGCGATGGCTCTGGCGGAAGACGGCATTCCCTTTGAAGTGGTGCCTGGGGTGTCAGCGGCCACAGCCGTCCCAGCCCATGCCGGCATAGCAGTCACTCATCGCGGGCTGGCATCCTATTTCACTGTGGTTACCGGCCATGAAGATGTGACGAAAGCTGAATCCAGTGTCCCCTGGGAAGACTTGGCCAAGGGAAGTGGCACCCTGGTCATCCTCATGGGTGTGGCTAACCTGTCAGAGATAGTTGCAAGACTGGTGAGAGGCGGCAGGCCGCCTTCTACACCGGTAGCTGTTATAAGGCAAGGCAGCCGACCAACTCAGCAGACCCTGGTCGGCACCTTGACCGACATCGCTAGCAAAGCAGAAAGCAGCGGAGTCAAGCCCCCTTCAGTGATAGTTGTCGGGGATGTGGTCAGGCTGAGAGAGAAGATGCGGTGGTTTGACATTCTTCCCCTGTTTGGCAAGCGCATCCTGGTCACTAGGGCACGACAGCAGGCCGGCACCTTGAGCAAGCTTCTGGCGGAGCGGGGAGCCATGCCTGTGGAATTGCCCACCCTGGAGATTCAGAGCGTGCCTGACGCACTAGAGTTGAAACAGGCTCTCCTCGATCTGGAAAGCTACGACTGGATTGTTTTCACCAGCGTAAATGGGGTGGAGGCGTTCTTCCAGGGGCTGCGTGGTCTCGGTCATGATGCTCGCGCTCTTAAGGGGACCAAGGTCGGTGCCATCGGGCCAGCCACTGCTGAGGCTTTGGAGCAGCGTGGCGTATGCCCTGACTACATGCCTCAGAATTATACCAGCGAGGGGCTGCTAGCGGGGTTCGAGAATCTCTCAGTAAAGGGGTGCCGTTTCCTGCTTCCCAGGGCTGATATTGCTGGCAAAGAGCTGGCTGAGGGAATCGCTCGGTTAGGGGCGAAAGTCCACGAGGTGGCCGTTTACAGCACTGTCATGCCGGCTGAAGTGCCTTCGGAAGCGAGGCAAATGCTGGTGAGCGGACAGATTGATCTGATCACCTTCACCAGCCCCTCTGCGGTGGCCAATCTGGTGAATCTCCTGGGCGAGGAGGGGCAGGTCGTGAAAAAGACAGAGATTGCCTGCATCGGCCCCACGACGGCGGCCGAGGCCGTTCGAATCGGGTTCGAGGTTGACATAGTGGCCAAGGAACATACCATTGCCGGCCTGGTGGAGGCCATTGAGCAATACTATCAGGCCGTCGGGGAGGAGACTTAGATGGCCTATTTCCCTGAATTACGCTTGCGCCGCCTGCGCCGCACAGAGGCCTTGCGCAGCATGGTTCGAGAGAGCCACGTTGATGTCAAAGACCTGATCTATCCGTTGTTTGTGGTGGAGAGTCACAACCTCAAACAAGAGGTCATCTCCATGCCAGGGGTGTTCCGCTACTCTCCAGACCTGTTACCCCGCGAGTTGGAGGAGATAGCCAGGCTGGGGATTCCGGCTCTGCTCCTTTTTGGTATACCCCGAGAGAAGGACGAGGTCGGCTCCTCAGCGTATGACTCGGAGGGCGTAGTCCAGGAGGCCATACGGGTGATCAAGGGCTCCACTCCGGAACTGGTGGTGGTGACCGATGTCTGCCTTTGCGAGTATACCGATCATGGGCACTGCGGCGTGGTCAGCGATGGCTATGTTGACAACGACCGTACACTGGAGCTTCTAGCAGAGATGGCCGTGTCTCATGCCGAGGCAGGCGCCGACATAGTAGCCCCCTCTGATATGATGGATGGCAGGGTAGGCACGATCCGGGAAGCGCTGGACGAGAACGGTTTTGAGCATATTCCCATCCTCTCCTATGCTGCCAAATATGCCTCTGCCTTCTACGGCCCCTTTCGGGAAGCAGCCGAGTCCTCACCACGGTTTGGCGACCGCCGCTCTTACCAAATGGATCCGCCGAACTGGCGGGAAGCTTTGCGTGAGGTAGAGCAGGACGTAGCTGAGGGGGCAGACCTGATCATGATTAAACCTGCCCTGGCCTACCTGGATGTCATCCAGCGGGTGCGCCTGGCGGTGAACTGCCCGGTGGTGGCCTATAACGTCAGCGGGGAGTATGCTATGGTGAAGGCGGCGGCACAACGGGGGTGGGTGGAGGAAAGGCAGATCGTGATTGAAATTCTGACGGCCATCAAGAGGGCAGGAGCAGACCTCACCGTCACTTACCATGCCAGGGAGGCAGCCTCCTGGCTTCAGGAATCGAAATAGTGGGCTGGGCCATGGGAGAGACGAGCGAGAAATGAAAGAGCCGAAACGATCGCGGCAGTTGTTTTCAGAGGCACAGCGCTACATGCCTGGAGGGGTCAACAGCCCGGTGCGGGCCTTCAAGGCAGTAGGCGGCGATCCCCTTTTCATGAATCGGGGTAAAGGCTCTCGAATTAATGATGAAGACGGCAACGAGTTCATAGACTACGTTTGCTCTTGGGGGGCGCTGGTCCTGGGCCATTCCCATCCTCAGGTAGTGGCAGCACTGAAGGGGGCAGTGGAGCGGGGGACGAGCTTCGGGACTCCCACCGAACTGGAAACAGTCCTGGCGAAGATGATCTGTACTGCCATGCCTTCCATGGAGATGGTGCGCTTTGTCAACTCGGGTACAGAAGCCACTATGAGCGCCCTGCGGTTGGCGCGGGCTTTTACCGGCAGGGACAAGGTGGTCAAGTTCGCTGGCTGTTACCACGGCCATTCGGATGGACTGCTGGCCAGGGCTGGTTCGGGCGTGGCCACCTTAGGGATGCCGGACAGCCCCGGGGTGCCGCGAGGGTTCGCCAGAAACACCCTGGTGGCCCCATACAATGACATACGGTCGGTGGAGAGCGCGTTTGAACAGTACCCGAAGAAGATCGCCGCCGTGATAGTCGAGCCAGTGGCAGCCAATATGGGGGTGGTGCCGCCTCTGCCTGGGTTTCTTGAGGGGCTGAGGCGCTTGACCAGGGAGTCTGAGGCTTTGCTCATCTTCGACGAGGTTATAACAGGGTTCCGGCTGGCTTATGGTGGGGCGCAGTCCATCTACAAGGTCAAGCCGGACTTGACGTGCCTGGGGAAGATCATCGGCGGGGGCTTACCTGTGGGGGCCTATGGGGGGCGGGGGGATGTGATGGAGATGGTGGCCCCGCTGGGGCCGGTGTATCAGGCCGGCACTCTGTCTGGCAACCCTCTGGCCATGACCGCGGGAATTGAGGTGCTCAAGGCTTTGTCCCAGCGGGACGTCTATCGCCAATTAGAGGACAGGGCATCAGTTTTGGAGGCCGGGATAGCTGCGAGCGCGGCTAAGGTGGGCGCGCCCGCGCGCGTCTCACGCCTCGGCTCGCTACTCACGGTATTCTTCACTCGTGAGCGGGTGATGGACTATGAATCAGCCAGAAGGGCGGACACAGCTCTCTTTGGCCGGTTCTTTCATGGGATGCTGGCGGGGGGCATATACTGGCCGCCGTCCCAGTTCGAGGCCGCCTTCATCTCCGCCGCCCACAGCAATGAGGACATCCAGGCCACGATCGGGGTTATTGACAAGGCTCTTGCCTCCGCCCGGTGAGGGCACCCGTGGCAACATGCCGAGCTATCGAGCTTGTGGGTGGTATGGGAAGGGGGTAAGTCCTCGTCAGAAGAACTCATCAAGCCTACTTCTTTGTCTTAAGCCAGAGGGTGTTTGGTGCCTCATCTGATGGGGTGTTGATGAGGTCAGGCCTGCCCTTTTATTGGGGGGTGGCGATACTCGGGGAGGGCCTAGCTGCTTATCTCAGCCGAAGAATTTCGCTGCTATTTTGTAGATATTGAGGTTGACCGTCTTTATGCCGGTGGCCACCTTTTCCAGAGGGGCGCTGGTAATCCTGTTGCCTTTCAAAGCGGTCATGTGGCCGTATTTCTTGCCCTTGACGAGTTCAACGGCCTTTACTCCGAAGGAAGTGGCAAGACTTCGATCATAGGCTACCGGTGTACCGCCCCTTTGGACATGGCCCAGCAGGGTTGTTCTGGAGTCCAGCCCTGTCCGCTGCATTATGATCTCTTGCAGGGCTTCCCCTATAGCTCTCGGTTTCCCTTCTTCAGGCACTGTTACCCCCGGTAGCCTCGCCCCCTCCGCTACTACCACAACACTGAATCTTTTGCCCCTCTCAGACCTTCCTATCAGCATCCGGCAAAGCTTCCCAATATCTACTTTAACCTCGGGGATGAGTATGGCATCCGCCCCGTTAGCCATCCCGGCATAGGTGGCAATCCATCCCGTATCGCGACCCATCACCTCCAATATCATTACCCGGTGATGGCTTTCGGCCGTGGAACGGAGCCGGTCCAGGGCATCAGTGGCGATCTGTACGGCAGTCTGAAATCCAATGGTGTAGTCGGTTTCTCTGACATCGTTATCGATGGTCTTTGGTATACCTACTATGGGAAGACCCTGCCTGGACAACGTGTTAGCAATGCTCAAAGTGGTGTTTCCCCCGATGATGACCACTGCTTCCAGCCCCAAATCTGCGAAACTCTTGAAGATTTCCGCCGATCGTTTTTCTACCTCAGCGGGAGGAAATCCTGAACTACCCAGGATCGTTCCGCCTTTATCGATAATTCCAGAAGTCTTAAGCTTATCCAATATCTGATAATGGCCATTCATTAAACCGTCCAGGCCGTCGGTGAATCCTATGACCTCATAACCCAGATCAATAGCATACTTGGTGACTGCTCGAATAGCAGCGTTAAGCCCGGGGCAATCTCCGCCTCCAGTCAGAAGCCCAATCCTTTTCTTACTTTGCACAGTCCACCACCTTTCAGGGGATTCTCCCCATTCCGGATATGACCTTCGGTTTGTTAGCTCCTCTGTCCGAGATGCCGATACGGTAACCGATGCAACAAGCCTGCTTGTTGCAAATCCTCGCCGGTGTTATGAGCCTTTTCCTGAATAGTTAGGTAGCTTGAGGATCCTGTGCAAGTCTTGCCTCAGCGAAAGGTTACACAGACTCAGTAGCCCTTCCACCTGCTGGCCGCGAGGTCTTCTTCGGAAAGATAGAACTTCCTGTCTTCAGTGATTCGGACAATTCTGGTCTTTACCAGGTATCTCAGAGCGGGAAGTCTGTAGTCGCGGGGCCCGAGCATCGCCTCAATCATACGCCTCCTGACGGGTCTGAGTCCTAGCTCATCAAGCGTCTTAGCATTATGCTTCCCGACTGCATTGCGGTGTCGGAAGACCTTTATTACGAAAGGGGTAGCCCGTCGGACACCCCATCTTGGGAACACGACCGCTACCAGCAAGAATAGGATCACCAGTATAATTATGATGACTACATTGCCCACAGTTGTTTCCCCCTTTGATTGTCTTCGGCCTTCTTCTTGGCTTGGAATCCGAGCTTAGGGCTACCCGGGCAAGCGGCGAACTACTTGACGAAATACGCCCCTTAACCAGTGCGAACCCTCTTCATGAACTCTCTTACCTTATCGCTGTCCAAATAGCCGCCGGTGGTTACCCCTGAGAACACATCCACGGCATAAGGCTTCACCTGGTTTAGCACATGAGACACATTCTCGGAGTCTAAGCCTCCAGCCATAATGAGCGGGACAGGATACAGCGCGTCCCTCAATGTGCGGGACAAACTCAGGCTCATGGTTTCTCCGGTAGCCCCGACCTTGTCTTTCCCGTAGCTGTCAACCAGGATAGCGTCCGCTCCAGCAGCTATGTACTGTCTGGCACATGCAACAGGGTCGTTCCCCTCTGCCATACTCTCACCCTGAAAGTGAAGAGTCTTTACTATCTTAACCTTCAACTTCTCCTTTATACCAGCCACCTCCTCAGGTGCGTTGAAACCGTGCAACTGAACAGCATCGGGCGAGATGTGCTCTGTCAAGCGGCATATTTCGTCCATCCTCTCTTCAGTTAGTATGAGGACAGTGGAAATGAGGGGTGGTATGGCCTGTCTGAGCTTCCGAGCTTGCTCGCGGCTCAAATTACAGGCGATCTTCTGCCATACTTCGGTAATCAGTCCAATGCCGTCAACCCCAGCCTCAACGAGAAGCTGAATATCTTCTGCTCTTCTGCTGCCGCAGATCATCACCTTGGTCATTTGCCGCTCCTTGGACGTGGACGAAGTTTGCCACGGTTACCCGGGGTTCTTCTGATGCCATGAGGGCAGTCCCCATCAGAATGGCATCGGCTCCACTTCTCATTACCTCCTTCACATTTTGCTCATTTCTAATGGCGCTTTCGCTGATCACAATAACGTCCTCAGGCAAAAGCGGGGCGAGGCTTTCGGTAGGAATGATCTGATCGTCTCCCCTTTCCAGGTCCAGTATGTCCTTGTTGTTAATACCAACCATGTCCAGCGTGAGCCCGTTGAGGTTTTTCAGTTCGTCCATTGTATGAATTTCAACTACTGTCTCCAATCCTAAGGAGTGAGCATATTCATTCAGGTCGGTTAGTCTCTCCTTAGCCAGCATGGCTGAGATTAGCAGCACTGCCTGCGCTCCTAACTGTTTAGACTCCCAGACTTGATCTCTCTCCTTGATGAAGTCCTTTCTTAAAATAGGTGCCTTAACCTTCGCGGCGATCTTTCTTAGTATCTCTATGTTTCCACCGAAGTATAGTGGCTCTGTTACTACAGAAACTGCGCAAGCTCCACCACGAATGTACTCTGTGGCGATTTGCACAGGATCCCTATCCTTCAGCAGATCACCGTCTTTCGGCGAACGCACTTTGATCTCAGCAATCAAGGGTATCTCGCCCTTTTCTCTTGCTCTCTTGATCGCTTGTGTGAGTTTCATTCCACAAAGGTATCCCTGGATGTGGTACGTCAGAAACGATTTTGCAATCTCAGCTATTGCGGACCAATAGCAAAATCTGGGTGGTTTCGTCTGGATTCCCGCTTTCGCGGGAATGACAACGATGCGATGGTACTGCAAATTGATCTGCGAGGCACTACTTTAGCTTCGATCCTTTCCCTTCATTTCTTGGGAAGCTTTGACGAGTTCATCAACTTTGTTCAAAGCCCTGCCATCATCAATGACTCTTTGAGCATACTCGACGCCTTCCTTCAGGTTTTGCGCTTTGCCGCCAGCAACAAAGGCACCAGCAGCATTGAGCACAACTACATCGCGCTTAGGCCCCCTTTCCTTGCCCTCAAAGATTTCCCGAATTGTCTTGGCATTGTATTTGGGGTCACCCGGCGCAATATCCTCGAGATTGCATCTTCTTAGCCCTAGTTCTTCCGGTGTCACAGTATACTCAGATATCTTGCCATCAATTACTTCAGCTACGCGGCTTTCTCCCAGTAGCGAAAGCTCATCCAGGCCAGCCAGACCGTGCACTACCAGAACATGTTTGTGGTCTAACCTTGCCCATACTTCTGCTATCTTACGAACCAGCTCTAGTCGGTAGACGCCATTGATATGGCATCGGGCTCGAGCTGGGTTGATGAGAGGGCCGATAATGGTAAAGAAGATGGTCTTGATACCTAACTCGCTTTCCGGCCCCCAAACCCTGCCCATCACGGGGTGGAATAGTCCGGCATTGATGAAGGCGATACCCACTCTTTCAATCAGTTTCTCGGCTTGTTCAGGCGTAAGTTCAATATTGACACCTAAAGCTTCGAAAGCGTCAGCACTTCCCGACAGGTGAGAGATAGAGCGGGAGCCATGTTTAGCTACTTTGAGCCCTCCAGCGGCAGCGGTGATGGACGTAGCGGTAGAGATATTGAAGGTAGGCAATCCTCCTCCGGTGCCACAGGTGTCTACAAGCTCCCCGTCAACCTTGGGTCTTAGAGGGATGGCGACGTCACGCATGGCGTCGGCAATGGCAGCTATTTCGCCCACCGTCTGCCCTTTCATCAGCAGAGCGACTTGGAAACCGCCTATCTGCACTGAGGAGACCTCCTCATCCCTGATCCCTAAGATCACCTCCCTGATCTCCTTTGGACTTAATTCTTCCATGGAGGTGAGTTTGCGCATCACCTTTTTTATTGCTTTTTCTTGTTCTGCCATTTTTGTATTCCTGCTTTCTAGATTTAACTCTATTCCAGTTTGTGGCCAGCAGCCAGGTCGAAATTCACGTATTTATGAGTTTCAAAGGTGAGTAGGGTCACTGTACGTTTAATGCCACTTATCTTCTGGATCTTCTTGGGAATCAATTCTCCCAGAGACTTGATGTCGGCAAACTTGAGCTTGGCCAGGATGTCATGTTCACCGGCGATAGAGTAGACCTCGGTCACCTGGGAAAGCTTGCTCAACTCGGTAACCACGCCAGGAACGTTGCCGCTCTCCACATCTATCAATACAAAGGCCGTCTCCATTTTCCCTCCTTCATCGTAATTCGATTCTTGCAGATTCCCCCTGAAATTATCATATTCGGTTATTTTTTTCAATCACCGTTGATGTTTCTTTAAGGCTGGCCAATTTGTCTTTCATAGGCTCGAAACCTGATCGAAATAGGTTACTGTTTGGAAACGCCCTCTTTCCATACAACATAGATCACGCCTCTGCCAAAGCTTCCGTGCTATAATGTGGCAAGTAAGGTGACTGGGCGAAGTGGGTCAGTGAACCAGTTGGCGGTCTTGGCCGCAAAACCAGGCCATAGAGAAACTAGGCGTAAGACCACAGGAAGCCATGTACGTCGGCGGCGTGGAAGAGGACGTCAGTGCTGGGAAGCTGGCGATGATGGTGACTGTGGCTATAGTACGAAGTGAGAGCTATCATCCCTGTTGGCGGCTTGAAAGACAGAAACCTGACTTCCCGATCTGCATTTTGCATGAATTGCTGCTGGTCTATTCCGGCTAGGCATAGAGTGATTGATGACGCGAGGCAGAGCAGAATGGCTCAGACATAGGTTAGAATGACCTGACATGGGCAGCATCTGGAGCGGCATGTAAGACTGGGGATGAGACGAGGCTGGGGGGTAGGCAATCGGCAATCCACTCTGGTTGAGCCGACTGAAACTGTAGAGGAGGGAAATATGAAACAGGAGATCAAGGATAAACAGGAGGAACGCTTCAGGAACACAGGAAACATGAGGCAACGCTACAAGACCTGGGCAGAGAACCTGGCATCCCTTGTGGCACTCATGGCAGTGATCGGAGAAGAGGTGGGAGGTGAGCAGTTTCTGCGCAGGGTAGAGGAAGCGATCTTTGAAGGCAGTAAGCTGGATGTTGAGAGGCATAAGGAAGCTGCTGGAATAGCCGAAACGGAGACAGCACCAGACTGCCTGGCTATTGGAAGATTACTTGACATCATAGACGATTCCCTGGCTAATTTCTGGGACGGTTACATTGAGAAATCGCCCAGGGTGTTTGAAAAACGTGTGGTTACGTGCCCCGTAGCGGAGGCATTTAGCATAGCGCCGGTTGTTTGCGAGCGGGTGATAGCAAGCGGCCTGAGAGGTTATGTCAAGGCTCTGAACCCCAAAGCAGAAGTTCGTTTTACGGAACTCATGCCAAAGGGCGACGACGCCTGCCGGTATCGGATAGAGATCACAGATTAAATAGCAGGGTAGCCTGGTGAGTAAGTGAACAACTCGACGGGTTGTGTCGTGGGCCGGATTATCCTTCTATCGTAGAGAATGATCCTGCGGTGCGGGCTTCCCCGGCTGAAATATCCGTCAGGGTATCTACACCTCTTCATTATTGAGCAACTCGAGCAGACGATAATAGGCTGCTGGCAACTGCCCCTCCAGTCTCATAGAAAAAGGGATGGGATACCTGTGGCCTACAGCGTTGTGGCCTATCTCCAATCCATCGAGAATTGTGTCGATCTTGCTAAACGGTATGGCAAAAGCCAGCTCATGGTCCTGCGTGAGGGCGAAGTACCGGTCTCCGGCGCCCGAGAGCACAACTTGGCACATATCCGTGTTCATGGGACGAGCAATCAACGCAGAGCAGGCGATCCCTTCGGAAAACGTAGAGGTCAGGACATCACCTGTCATGACAACGGCGGCCTGCACTAGCCTGGATACCTGAGCCGGGTTGCCGTAAACGACCACAACGTCTGGCTGGAAGGTCGTGGTTTGGAGGGGAGCAACCACCATGCAGTTGTATTTTCCGAAATCCAGTCTGCTAACGTGTCGAGCGAGCTTAGAGAACCGCTCCTTGGGGGACAATCCCACCGCCTCGGCATAGCTGCCGTCAAGATACCCTTTCCCTGGCACGAAGCCAAGGACAAAGGCAGCATGTGGACAGCATTGGTCTTCTCTCTGCAATGCTACCGTCCAACCGTTGCGCCGTGCCATAGCTATGGCCTGACATAATGAAATCGGAAACCCAAGATCGCGCTTGGGAAATCACACCCTGTCGGGGAGTTTATCGTTCATCTGAAGCATCTTCACCGCAACGGGGAACGACTGCGGCCTGATGTACCGGCTCAAGAATTCGCTGGTCTTTCCTATATCTGCCATGGCTTTTACTCCTTTCTTCCCTATTATGGCACGATCGGGACTGGAATCAACCAGCCCCCGGCGATAATAGCAGCTGTTGGGCTAGGGTTGATAGCACCAGGGCTGGCTGGGGGGTCTCTGGAGTTGGAGGAAGACACCCGAAGTTCGATTACTCGTGTAGCGCTCCCACTTGACTGAGCAAACTGACGATGTGTGACCCAACGGGACACCCCGTTGCTGAGTATCCTGAGCAGGCAAATAGGCGCACAGTAATAGCTAACCGTGGTTGACTACCTTTTCATTTGCTGGTATTCTGCGCGTTATCGGGAACTGCGATTTACTAAACTGCCACGCGGGGTCTTTCCAGACGAATCAAAGGTGGGCAGAAACTGTGAAGCAACCTCTCCGGCAGAAGAAAGGAGGAGGTGAAGAGCATGGCTAAGGAACAGAAGACCCGTGAGTGGGATGCTGAAGTTGATGTCATCGTAGTGGGGTTTGGTGGAGCGGGTGCGGCTGCGGCTCTGGAGGCGGCCAAGGGAGGAGCATCAGTTTTGGCATTGGACCGCTTTCATGGCGGCGGTGCTACGGCAGCCAGCGGCGGCGTTATCTATGCGGGGGGTGGTACACGTTACCAGAAGGATGCCGGATACGAGGACACGCCGGAGGAGATGTATCGCTACCTGAAGCAGGAGGTAGGCGACGCTGTTTCAGACGAGACGCTACGGCTTTTCTGCGAACAATCTCCGGGAATGATCTCCTGGCTGGAACAGGCAGGCGTTCCTTTCGAGGGGTCGTTGTGCCCCTTCAAGACATCCTACCCCACCGACAAGTACTACCTGTATTTCTCGGGCAATGAGAATCACAGTAGTTACAAGGCAAATGCGAAGCCGGCTCCCCGTGGCCACCGGGCCAGAGGCAAGGGGATCTCTGGCCTCACTCTCTTCCATGCTATGGAAAAGGCCGTCCGCAGACAGGGAGTCCAGGTGCGTTGCCAGACCCGGGCGGATAGACTGATTTTCGCTGACGATGGACGGGTGATAGGTGTGGAGGGGCGCTCCATCCCACCGGGCATTACAGCGCGTCTACACGGTGCCATCTCTTTTATCAATGCCAAGGCTAATACCTGGATCCCCCCTCTAGGCAAGGCACTCCATTCTCTGGACAAGTTCATCGCAAGGCGAAGATCAAAACCCTATCGTGCACGAGCCCGCAAGGCGGTCATCCTGGCGGCTGGTGGCTTCATCTTTAACAGGCAGATGGTCAAAGAGTACGCTCCTGTCTACTTGAACTGTTCGCCGAATGGCACTTACGGCGACGACGGTGCTGGAATCCGTTTGGGAGAAAGTGCTGGTGGGGCAACAGCCTGTATGGACAAGATGAGCGCTTGGAGGTTCTATGTGCCTCCAGAGGCTCTGATGCGGGGGGTGTTGGTCAACAAGGAAGGCCAGCGCATTTGCAGCGAGGATCTCTACGGGGCAAGGCAGGGGGACTACATCGTGGCCAATGGTGGTTATGCCTATCTGATTTTTGACAGTAAGACCTACAAAGAGGCGGTGAGTAAGATAGGCGAACAATGTGCTGCGTTCCAGAAGTTGACCATGATACCCATGCTGCGCATCACTCGCAAAAGGGCTCCATCGTTAAAGGAACTAGCTGCCAAGATCAAGGTGCCCCCAGAGGCTCTGGAAGAGACTATGTCCCAGTATAATGCGACTGCCAAGAAGGGAGATCCCGATCCGCTGGGCAAGGATCAGAAGCGTTTCTTGCCTCAGGATACGCCATCCTTCTACGCCATCGATTGCTCACTAAGGTCAAAGAGTGGGATTCCCACCGTAGCGATGACGCTGGGTGGTCTCGCCGTGAACGAGAAGACTGGTCAAGTACTGCGTAAGGATGGCTCGTCTATTGAGGGTCTTTACGCTGTAGGACGGAATGCCGTAGGAATCTGCAGTAATGGGTACTCTGCCAGTGGTATGTCCATTGCAGACTGCATCTTCTCGGGGCGGCGTGCCGGCAGGCATGCGGCTAGCCTCCAAACCAGGTAGCTGCGTACGTAGGATTGTGGCAGACGGTCGGCGCATGCTCGCCCAAAGGCGCGGCGCGCAAGGCTACGCAGAATTGTGGAATGGTAGCGTCTAATAAGACTGATCTAATTTAAGGCGACCACGGACTTCAAGTTTCCAGAGGGGGTTCTATCCATTGAAGCGCTCGCAGCCCACCGCGTGCTCACTATGACTCTTACCTATCTTCTTCCCAGTTATGTAAGCACGTAGTCCTGTGGCAACTGCCACATCGCCATGAATTCTCGGCGGAACTTCGGATATTTCAGGCAATCAGCATACATGTTGCGGACATCTTCAGAAAAATCCTTCATCAAGACCTGCTCTCTCTCCTTCTTCCACCAATCCTTAGCATCAACAGACCTTTGCTTCCTTCTGAGGCGCATCTGCTGTCGCAGGTCTTCCGTCTCTTTCACTTTGGCTTTGCCATTTTCGTCAGTTACCACCCCGTAGATGATCTTGGCTACGTCCGGGGTAATCCAGCCATAGCGCATATCCTTCTCCACCAGGCTCAGGTCTCTCTCCAGGACATCACCCCATCCCCCCATGGCCGCGGTAGCACTGGCAAATAGGTCGCCGTCCTGGCATGAAATGTTGGGGGTGGGACTCTGATAAATCTCCACACTGTCAGCCTTCAGCTTACCCTCTTTGAGCCACTGCCTTATCTCCACGAAATCCCTGGGATAGGGCTTGCCCTCCTTTATGATCTCCCTCATGTTGGTGTTATGGGCGAAGAGGACAACGTCGTTTATCCCTGGATAGCCACCACTCATTCCCATGCCAGCCCGACCCATCCCGCCGCTGGAGGCAAAAACAGCTACAGTCAAGGCCTGCCCTGGATCAGCAATCATCTGGCACAGCCCTATTCCCAGTCCTCCTCTGAACTTGCCATGCCCACAGTAGTTGGGCACTAGCTTCCGTCCTATATTCAGTTGGGTCGGTTGCAAGAACTCGCCCAGCTCAGCCTCACCTTGGTCTGGCGCTGGGTTTGGTGTGCAAACGGATGCATATCCTCCGTCTCTATACGGGAAGCCAACGGAGCTCCAGCAGGTGATGAGGGTCATGTCGCCACCGGCCCAGCGGAATCCGTCCTTCATCACACCAGAGAGTCCGTAGCCACTCCCTGCGGCATCTTGGGGAAAGCATTCCTCAAGATAGCCTCTAGAAAAATACGCGCGGCTGAGGCAGATGTGGTACTGAAAGTTGAGTTTGCCGCTCATGGCCAGTCCCATGACTGTGCCGGCAAAGGGATTCTGTGGGTTGAACATGCTGCCAGGTGGGAAGTTCCAGCCAGTCATATAGTAAAGGGCCGTGTTGAGGGTGACGGTATAAGCAAACATGGGCCAGGCACCTGTCGAGGTATTCATCCTTACCGAAGGCTCATAGGAATTGCAGTGAAAATCGCCTTCACTCGTCATACCCTCCAGGTCCATGAGGAGGCTACCATCAGGACGAATATGGGTCTCCACTGGGAGACGGATAATCCAATCCCTATTGGAGGTGGCAAACAGCTTGCCCACCACTCCCTTGTACTTCACCATGTCCAAGAAAAGGTAATGATATATCCCCGGGACCGCCTGAGTCTTGATCCTCTGTACTAGCAGTCTTCTTTCTCGTTCTATGATCTCTCTCAATCCCCTCCGGAAGTAGTCAATCCCAAACTCCTCCACAATCTCCAAAATCCTCTTCTGGAGGGCTACTGCTCCAGCCACCCTCATCTTATCATCCAGAACATTAAAAGCCTCTGTCCGCGTCCGTCTCTTCCAGTGTAGCTCCCACCACTTGTGTGCCTTGAAATTGGCCCCTACTTTGGTAGGCGGCACGGTAAATCCATCGGTGAAAACACTGGTGGAGATTGTACCGAGGCCACCAGGCTGTAGCCCTCCCACATCGGTGATGTGGTTCAGCCCCACCGTCCAGCCAATCAGTTCGCCTTTATAGAACATCGGCACCCAACTGTAACAGTCAGCATTATGCGGAGCGCCGTAGAAGGGATCATTGGTGAAAAAGATATCTCCCTGGTTGATCCCAGGGTCTTCTTCAAAACCCAACTCAGCTATACGCCGGATTATGAAGGGAAAAGCCTGAATATGTCCCGCTAGCCCATAGGAGGCAGCAGAAGCATCCCCTTCCGGATTAGCGAGCAAGAACAGCAGCTCCCCCTGTATCAGGGACATGGGATTAGCTGATATCAGCTTTGCCATTTCCCTGGCGTTTATGCAGGCGGCCACCAGCCTCATCTGGAACCTCATGAATTTGGCCGGGTCACTCTCCACGAGGTCGAGTTTCTCCAGTCCGTAGGCGTGGCCAGTCTCTTTGAAAGACCGATCCTTCTCCTGTACCACTTCTCTCAGTGTCTTACCCTGATAACATATGCCCATGTGACCCCCTTTTGCGGAATTGCGCTGTCATTTCTGACCTTAGCCAATATGATACCACAGGAGATGCTCGATGTGCTTATGCGCATCCACGAGGACGAGCGAGTGTTGAAGCGAAGAGGTTCTTCTGTGTCGTATCATCTCACGCCTATTTCGAAATAGCTGACATGGGGTTCAGAAGCCCCTGTTAGGAATTTTTGAAAAGTGAACTCCTTTACGATTCAAAAGTGAACTCTAGGGAACTCAGCCAGAGGATAGTCAAGAGAGTGGACCATCTGGTTGTTCCACCATAATCGGACATGCAAAACGCCT
>VGOE01000006.1 GCA_016876035.1 Chloroflexota bacterium | reverse complement strand
CCAGTTTGCTATCTCCCAAGGATGGAGCTAAGACCAGGGATAGCACCCCGGAGTTCAAATGGTCGGCAGTCACTGATCCCAGTGGAGTGACCTATGTCCTTCAGATAGCGGACAAAGAGGACTTCAGCTCCCTTAAGTTACAGATAAAGGATATCTCTATCACGAGCTATACCGTGACCGAGAAGCTGAAGAGCGGGAAGCACTACTGGCGTGTGAAAGCAGTGGATGGGGCGGGGAATAGCAGCCTCTGGTCGGAGACCCGGTCGTTCAAAGTAACTGAGGCTGGATGGTGGTGGATAATTCTGATGGCGGTGATCCTGGCGGCTGCTTTGGTTGCTGTGCTGACCATCGTGCAGCGGCGTCGCCGCAGCAAGCTGAAGGAACTGGCAACATAGGAAAAGCCGCGGCAAATCACCGGATTCCTCCTCCTAGCTCACAAGGACATGAAGCTGTGGGGGAGGTGTCTCTGATTCGCTGCGACCAAGGGGACTGCAAACAAGGAGGTAAACTGAGGTGGATAAGATGAGAAGGGGGGCAGGGTTCAAGGTTCTGGTGGCGTTGGGCATACTTCTGCTGCTGGTGGCCTTCGTGCTGCCACAGGCGGTAATAGCCGCTGGGCCCAGCCATCCCTGTCGTTTTTGGGGTACAGTCAAGGTAGATGGGAACTGGGTAGCCAGCGGGACGCTGATAACGGCCTGGATTGAGGGTACTGCTGGTAGCTGGACGGCCAATACAGGTAGTGAAGCGGGGCAACCGGCGTATGCCTATGTTCTGACTGTCTATGGTGACGAACCCTCGACTCCGACAAAGGATGGCGGCGTGGATGGTGACGTGGTGCGGTTCACGGTGAGGTATGGAGGCCATGACTATGTGGCGACTCAGACCGGTGTTTGGTCTGCCGGAGAATACAAGCAGGTTAATCTGGAGATATCCCTCGTTGCTGCCACTCTATCCGGCCAGCCCACCGGGATGGTGAACTACAGAACCGCCAATATCACAGTGGGCGGTGACGGCGTGGTAGCCTACAAGTACAAGCTGGACAGCGGCGCCTGGGGCGCTGAGACACCAGTTGTCACTCTTATCACCCTTTCCGGCCTGGCAGACGGCGCGCATACTGTCTATGTCATCGGCAAGGATTCCTTTAACAACTGGCAGGCCGAGGCAAACGCTACCACCGCTAGCTGGTCCGTGGATGCCACCAATCCCACGGTGACCTTGAACAACATTGCCGACTTCGTGAAGACGCTACCGTCGATAAGTGGCACAGCCGCTGACACAGCGCCGGGGCAGGTGGACAAGGTTCAGGTGCAGGTGAAGAACACCACTGACAGCACCTACTGGAACGGGACTACTACCTGGGTGGCAGGGGAGACCTGGCTTAATGCTGACGGGACAACCTCCTGGAGCTACGCCATGCCCTCGCTCACAAACGGCAAGGCGTATGAGGTGAAGGCGAAGTCCATTGACACGGCGGGGAATGAGTCCGCCGCAGCCTCGGATAGCTTCACTTTTGATGCCACCAATCCCACGGTGACCTTGAACGACATCGCGGACCTTGTCAAATCGCTGGCCTCGATAAGTGGTACAGCGGCTGACACGGCGCCGGGGCAAGTGGACAAAGTTCAGGTGCAGGTGAGGAACACGACAGACAGCACCTACTGGAACGGGAGTTCCTGGGTAGCAGGGGAGGCCTGGCTCAATGCTACCGGGACGACCTCCTGGAGCTACGCCATGCCCTCGCTCACCAACGGCAAAGCGTATGAGGTGAAGGCGAAGGCCATTGACAAGGCGGGGAGTGAGTCATCAGTAGCCTCGGATAGCTTCATCTTTGATACTGCCAATCCTACGGTGACGTTAAACAACATTCCGGACTTTGTGAACTCGCTGGCCTCGATAAGTGGTACAGCGGCTGACGCTGCGCCGGGGCAAGTGGATAAGGTTCAGGTGCAGATAAAGAATACGACTGATAGCACTTACTGGAACGGGAGCTCTTGGGTGGCAGGAGAGACGTGGCTCAATGCTACCGGGACAGCCTCCTGGAGTTATTCCATGCCGTCGCTAGTCAATGGCAAGGCGTATGAGGTGAAGGCAAAGGCCATTGACAAGTCGGGGAATGAGTCATCAGTGGCCTCGGATAGCTTCACCTTTGATGCCGCCAATCCTACCGTGACCTTGAACAACATTCCGGACTTTGTGAACTCGCTGGCCTCGATAAGTGGTACAGCGGCTGACACGGCGCCGGGGCAAGTGGATAAGGTTCAGGTGCAGATAAAGAACGCCACTGACAGCACTTACTGGAACGGGAGTTCTTGGGTAGCAGGAGAGACGTGGCTTAATGCTACCGGGACAACTTCCTGGAGCTACTCCATGCCGTCGCTCGTCAATGGTAAAGCGTATGAGGTGAAGGCGAAGGCCATTGACAAGGCGGGGAATGAGTCATCAGTGGCCTCAGATAGCTTCACTTTAGATACCGTTCCGCCGGCAATTACTGTGGCGCGGGACGGGCTTAGTTTCAGCGGCACGGCTACCGATGCTACCAGTTACATAGCCTCGGTCCAGTACCGGCTGGATGGTGGGGGCTGGGTGAATGCCACCGCCTCGGACGGGGCCTTTAACGGGCCAAGCGAGGGGTATAGCTTCACCTTGGCGGCTCTGGCCGATGGGTCCCGTACTGTTGATGTTAGAGCCAGCGATGCCGCCGGCAATCTGGCGTCGCAAAGCCTGAGTTTCCAAAGCAAACAGCTATACTGGGATGGCAATAAGGGGTGGAATTCAGTTGCCTATCTGGGACCGGATAAACCATTGACAGAGGCTTTGAGTTCGATAGGGGACAAATTATCGGTAGTCTGGTTCTTTGATAGCGAGACTGGCAAGTGGTATGGGTATAATCCCAATATGCCTGCCTGGGCTAATGACCTGGCAGAGCTAAAGAACAACCAGTCCTACTGGATCAAGGTAACCAGTGGTTGCTACTTGACATATGGAGGGTAAGAGCAGCAAAATGAAGTTCTTGACGAAAGCGAAACAAGGAGAGTCGCGGGGCAGCTATTTGCTGCCCCGCTGGATAGGTGCGGGCCTGATAGTCCTGGCTTTGGTGCTGTGTGCGCTTCCGCAAGCAGCAGTGGCGCAAGTAGAACCTCAGCCTTGCCGTTTTTGGGGCACAGTCAAGGTAGATGGGGACTGGGTGGCTGATGACACGTTGATAACGGCCTTGATAGATGGTGCCACCGTCAGCTGGTGGGCAAAGACGTTTACTCCTAAGGACCCTGATCCTTATGTAGGGAAATCAGTGTATGTTGTGACTGTCTCCGGCGACAAGCCTTGGACACAACCAAAGGATGGGGGTATAGATGGGGATATCGTTCGTTTCAGGGTGACGTATGGGGATACGGACTACCAGGCGGCTCAAACTGGCATCTGGGAGTGGGGAGGGTTTGTCTGGGTAGACCTGGCCATAAATACCGCCACGCCTGTAGCTATCCTGACTGGTCAGCCCACCGGATGGGTGACTTACGGCACTGCTAATATCACCGTGGGCGGGGAGGGTGTGGAGAAATACAAATACAGGTTAGACGATGGCGCTTGGAGCGATGAGTTTCCCGTAAGCGAGCATATTGTGCTGGCTGATCTGTCCGAAGGTTGGCATACTGTTTATGTAATAGGCGGAAACGCCGGGTGGCAACCAGAGGATTTGGCTACGGTAGCTAGCTGGGGGGTGGACACGACTCCACCAGATACCCCTAGTTTGATGTCTCCAGAGAATGGGTCCAGGATAGACAATACCACCCCCACCTTTAGCTGGACGCCTGTCGAAAACCCTACGGGTGTGAGTTACACGCTCTGGGTTGACGATAATGCTGATTTTTCCAGCCCGCTGTGGATTGAGACGTGTATCACTTCTGAATATACTGTGCCAGGTTCAAACCCACTCCTTGGCAGTTATCACTGGAGGGTAAAGGCAGTGGACGGGGCAGGTAAAGAGAGTGAGTGGAGCGCAGCATGGTTCTTCATCGTGGAGACAGACGTAGAGACCCCGCTGCTGGTATCCCCACCGGATGGGGCCATAACCGCGGATAATATGCCTACCTTTGAGTGGAGCTGTGATGACACCGAGGGCGTAACCTTCATCCTTGAGATTGGCAGCAGTGACTTTGATCCTGATCCTCGGAGCCCCCCGACCGAAGTGACCAAAGAGGGCATAATTGGATTGACCTATACCCTCAGTGCCGACGAAGCCCTGGCCGATGACACCTACTATTGGCATGTGAAGACGGTTAAGGACGGCCAGGAAAGCGGCTGGAGTGAGGCCTGGTCTATCACTATAAAGAGCGGGCCACCCGTGGCTACCATAAGTGGGGCACCTAGTGGAACTGTGAACTACAACACGACTGATATCACCGTTGGTGGCGAAGGCATCGTGGCTTACAAGTACAAACTTGATGATGGCGCCTGGAGCGCAGAGACACCGGTTGCTACTCATATCACCCTTTCTGGTTTGGGCGATGGTGTGCACACGCTTTATGTCATCGGTAAGAACGCCCTCGGCACCTGGCAGGCAGAGGTTGCGGCTACCACCGCCACCTGGACAGTGATTACCACGGCACCCGTGGCCACTCTGTCGGGTCAGCCCAGCGGGGTGGTGAACTATAACACCGCCAATATCACGGTTGGCGGCGTAGGTATCGTGGCTTACAAATACAAGCTGGATGATGGTGCCTGGAGCGCAGAGACACTGGTCACCACTAATATCGTCCTTTCTGGTTTGGGCGATGGTGTGCACACGCTCTATGTCCGCGGCAAGAACGCCCTCGGCACCTGGCAGACAGAGGCTGCGGCCACCACCGCCACCTGGACAGTGGATACCACGGCACCGACGCCGCCGGTGGCCACTTTGTCGGGTCAGCCCAGCGGACGAGTGAATTACAACACCGCTGATATCACTGTGGGTGGCGCAGGTGTGGTGTCTTACAAGTACAAACTGGATGATGGCGACTGGAGTAACGAGAGACCAGTTAACACTCATATCATCCTTTCTAGTTTGAGCACGGGTGAGCACACGGTCTATGTCATCGGGAAAAACGCCCTTGGCATCTGGCAAGCAGAGGCTAGCGCTACCACCGCTAGCTGGACGGTGGATACTACTCCACCGTCAGCCCCAACCTTGCTGACTCCGGCTAATGAAGCCAGATTCAGCAAAAAGACGCCCACCCTGGACTGGAGCGATGTTACCGATGCCAGCGGGGTGACCTACAGCCTTCAGATAGACGACAATGCTGATTTCTCCAGCCCCATAATCTCCAGGCAGGGGCTTACCGGGAGCACCTACACCCTTACTGGAGGCGAGGCCCTCTCCAAGGGGACTTACTACTGGCGGGTGAGGGCGGTGGATGGAGCGGGGAATGTGTCGGCATGGACAGCCCCCTTCTCCTTCAGCGTCACTGCTGCTTCCAAGGGGATGGCTGCGTGGGTGTGGGTGGTGATAGGGTTAGTGGTTGTGGCGGTGATCGTCGGTGGTTTGGCGTATAGTAGCCGTAAGAGATAGAAGCGGCCTCCCATTCAGCGTGGCAAGGCGAGATTGGTTTTTGCGGCTGTGGCTCGGGGTCAAGGACCTCCGCCGGTGGGCTGGTGGTTGGCCTGGGGACGGGGGGGTGTGGTGGGGCACGGGCTACTATCTGGTGACGTGAGTTAGATAGCGGCAGAACACGAAGATCCGCTATAGCCAGAGGTGGTTGTACTGGGGTCATTTTCGTCGTCCGCCTGAGCCGACGACGAGATCTCAGAACATCTTCTCCTTCGGAAGGGTCGGAATCAAGTGTGCTGGTTCACACCAGAACCACCGAATATGAAAGCTAGCGCTTGCCTCGTCGTAAGTCGAGAAAGTAGCCTCCAGCTAATCAGAGTGCGATATGAGGATACTATGGGGTTGCTGAACCAACCACCGGTTCGACTACTCCCCATGTGTTGAAAACAGGCAAAGACGGTATCTCCGGTTCTTATTCTATCGGCAAATTTCAGCCAGGCTATGTGAGAGTCGCCTGCCCCACAGCGAAGGCGGGCCAGGTGATATGGAGTTGTCTGGGTGACATAGAGTATGCTTCTGCTGGTGCCATAATAGAATAAGATGAAGAAGTGGGTACTTCTGATCGTAGCTGTGTTGCTCCTTCTGTCCCCTGCCACCGGTGGGTGTGGTAAGAAGGAGTATTCTCTCACCATTGCTGTCAACGGTCAGGGAACAACGGACCCTAGTGCTGGCACCTATGCCTACAACAAGGGCGAGGATGTGACTATTACTGCTACCCCCGCCTTTGGCTGGAGGTTCGACCACTGGAGTGGTGACGCCTCAGGCACCAATGCAACGGTTGCCATTCATATAGATGGAAACAAGAGGGTGACAGCCAACTTCTCAAGAATCACTTATTCCCTGACCATGGCAGTTAATGGCAGCGGTGCTGTTGACCCAACAGTGGGCGACCATATCTACGATCCGGGAACGGTGGTCAACATCGTTGCTACCGCTGGCGGCGGTTGGCAGTTCATTAACTGGAGCGGAGATGTGGCAGATCCCTTCTCTGCCGCTACTACCGTGACCTTGCATTCGAGCAAGACGGTTGCGGCCAACTTCTCCCAGATACCGCCCCTGACCATTTCCACACTGGTGGAGGTACAGACTGCAACGATGACCTACCTCCGCAATCCCCTGTACCCTGAAGGCTACCAGAATTCAGTGCCTCACTTGGCCTTTCCCCAGCATCCGTATCTGGCGCCCAATGGGAAAAGCAATATGCACAACGATGCCTACATGTCGGACACTTATGAGATTAGCGGGCCACTGGGGATAAACCCAGAAGTTATCTTCCAGAGGTACGGGGACTTCACAAACCTGTGCGTCACCATCACTTTTGACAGCAACGGGCGGATTCTAACGGTCAACGCACGTCCTGATGGGTATTACGTGCTCGCTATCGACCCGGACACCCTGGAGGAACTGGCATCCTACCTCCTGCCTCCCAGGCATGCGGACGATCCCCTTTATCCTTATTACGATACGTCGGGAGGGGCTTATTTCGTCCTGGACAACCAGGACCGCATCCTGGTGGCGGACGCGGATAATGCCATCCAGGTCATTCAATATGTGGAGACTGAAGGCCAGTTTGAGCTGGTGCGCAAATATGAGATGGAGAACTATCTTGTGCCTATGGAACTTCCGACAAGGGACCATGTGCAGATGGCAATACCCGACTGGAGCGGCCAGGTGTGGTGGTTCGCCACTCGGTTCGGAATAGTGGGGACCTTGGATCCGGAGAGCGGTCAGGTTCACACTATCGAGCTTGTCGGTGAGGAGATGCAGAACTCCTTTACCGTGGGCGAGGACGGCGTCTACATCGTTACGGATCACGCGATGTATCGCTTCCATGCAGATGTTGATGGACAGGTGGTGCAGGACTGGCGTACAGCGTATGATCGAGGCACCCATGTCAAACCCGGTATGATTAACCAGGGCTCGGGAACGACACCAACACTATTCGGCGACATGGTGGCCATTGCTGACAACGCTGATCCCCGCATGAACATCCTGTTCTTGAGGCGTACCGACGGCGCATTGGTCGGCAAGATCCCGGTATTTGAAGAGGGCCAGAGTACCACCGAAAATTCCACGCCCGGCTGGGTTCGTCAGGGTGAGGAGGGTCTGGAGTATTCGGTGATCGTGGAAAACAACTATGGGAGAGTGAGCGAGAATATTTTTGCCCCCGGAGGCATCGCCAAAGAAAACGTGGGCGGAATTAGCCGCATCGATCTGGTTCCGGACGGCATGGGTGGCTACACCTGCAAGGAGATATGGAGGAGCGCCGAGAACTCCCCTACCACCGTGCCGAAGGTCTCTCTGGCGAATGGGATGCTTTATCTGTACACCTATGAACTCCTGCCCGGCGACGACTACGCCTGGTACCTGGCAGCCCTGGATGTAGAAACTGGTGAGACGGTATTTAAGATTCCTACCGGCACAGGGCTCTGGTATACTGACTTCGGCGCGCCTATAACCCTCAGCCCCGATGGCAAAACAGTGCATATCGGCACCCTGGGAGGCCTGCTTTGCATACGGGACGGGAAGCCATAGTTTGAAGTGAGGACTCCGAAACAGAGGAAGCTTGACATCGAGACAGTGCGCTCGTATTATAGTGTTCTAAGTCGTGGCTGATGACTGGCACACGAGCAGCACAAAGGAACTGGGAAACGTCCGCATCGCCATCGAAATAGTTGTGTGGGGGGGTTGGGAGATAACTATCGCCTGTAGCAGCACCGGGTGCGGCACGGCTGGCAAGCACAGAGAGCATAGCTGGCAGCATTGATAGGGCAAAGGTTAGCTAACACAACTTGTACGCGACCTTGATAATGAGCACCGAAGATAGACATTAGGAAAAAGGGGGTATCATGACCAAGATGCTGAGGAAAAGGGTGATCTACTGCCTTTTAGTCCTGTTACCTTTGGTAGTGCTTCTGCCAGGCTGCGGTGGTACTTCTGATCACCGGGTGGCTATTACAATAGGGGAACTCACCGATCTTACGGGTCCAGCATCACCTGCCATTATCCCCCTTCATTGGGCCCTCCAGGATATGGTTCGGTACTATAACGAGGAAGAACTTATCCCGGGAGTGAGATTTCGCATGGTTTCGTGGGACACCAGGTATGATGTTTCCAGAGATATACCAGGCTATGACTGGGTAAGAGGGCGTGGAGCGAAGCTGATCGTGGCCGTACCGCCACCAACACCAGTGACATTGAAGCCTTTCGCTGACAGGGACAAATTCCCCATTTGTTCCCTCAGCACGACTGAGGCGATGATGGATCCCCCAGGATGGATATTCTGCTTCTCTAACTCTCACTACCGAATGATGAAGACTTTCCTCAAATGGATCCATGATGTTGACTGGGATTACCCTGATGGGAAGATCCCCAAGATTGGTCTGGTGGGTTGGGATGAGGCGGCCATCCATGATGATGATAGGGCGTTGAAAGAGTATGCCAGTGCACATCCAGATCACATTGAGTATGTGGGCGCTCGCATAAAACCCTTTGGCTCAATAGGGTGGATTGCCGAGGTAGAGGCCCTGAAGAACTGCGATTACATAGAAGCCAAGGGCTTCCCCATGGGCGCCTTCATTAAGGAGTTCCAAAGCAAGGGCTACAAGACCCGCTTCTTTGATGTGGGTACTGCATCTTCTTACCGCGGCTTCCTGGTGGACCAGCTTGGCTGGGCGGCTCTGGATGGAGTCTTGACCCCCAATATGTCTCTGATGTGGAATGAAGACGTTCCTGTGGTCAACTTTGCTAAAACGCTCCTTTACAGATACCACTCCAAGGCTGAGGCAGAGAAAGCCATATATGCAGGACTAGCATACGTGGGCGGAGTCAAGAATCTGGTGGGTGTGTTTGAGATAATTGAAGCAGCCATTAAGACGGTGGGGGCGGAAAACTTCAGCCCGAAGGCCTTCTATGATGAGGCTGTGAAGTATAAGACGAAAAGTCCTCTGTGGCAAGGTCAACCGGAGTGGTCTTTCAGCGAGACCAAGCGCTACCTGGCAGACCACATAGCGACATACAAGTTTGACGCCTCGGCGAAGGACTTGGTATGGGTCGGTGGTTGGGTGCCTCTGGTATTAGAGTAGGATCGATACGGCTGGTGCTCTGCCTGTCCGGGAGTGTGGAATCCGGGAGCGGCTCAAGCCGTATCTACGGTGAAGGCCACGACCTCGTCAATAGAATCTGCATTGCAGAAGAGCATTACCAGCCTGTCCATGCCCAGAGCGATACCGCCGCACTCGGGAAGGTGCGCTAGCGCATCAAGGAAACGGTGGGGTAGGGGCATCTTCTGACCATGTTCCCGTTCAATAGTCTCTACCTCCGCTCGGAAGCGCATCCCTTGCTCCTGCGCATTTACTAGCTCACTATAGGCGTTGGCTATCTCTATTCCGCCGATAAAGACCTCGGCGCGTTCGGCAACTGTGGGCTGGCCTGGCTTCAGACGGGCCAGCGAGGCCATAGGCGCGGGGTAGTCGAGGAGTACGGTGGGTCGGCCTGGGGCAAAGCTGGGGATCACTCTGGTCACCAGGTCTGTGTCGAACCGCAAGGGATCAGGCTCTACAACGGGATCCCAGCCCGCAGCACGCAGGAAGGCGTCGCGGACTGTGGTTCTCGGCCACGGTGGGGTGAGATCAATCCCTTCATCTTTGTAGCGGATCACGTGACCGAGCCCAAGCCTAGTAGCTACTGTGAGAACCAGTTGTTCGGTATCGTAAACCATATGTCTGTAATCTGCGCCGGTGCGATACCACTCTAGCAGCGTAAACTCCGGATTGTGCTGCCGGCCATGCTCACCTTTGCGAAAGCAACGGCTAATCTGAAAAAGCCTGTCATATCCAGAGGCGAGCAGCCGTTTCATGTGCAGCTCTGGAGATGTGGACAGAAACCAGTCTTCGCTCTTGAATGGCATGATGTGCTGCTCTGGGGCCACGGCTGGCGTGCGGATGGGTGTCTCTATTTCAAGAAAACCCTGTTCCAGAAAGAAGGCGCGCGTATGGTGGTAGATCAGTGCCCGGCGCTGGAGATTAGGCTTGATACCAAGGAGCCGATCGTGATCATTTCCTAGCACACTTCACTTCCTGGTGCTTACCCGTTCTACATACGTTCCGGTGCGGGTATCAACCTTGATGATATCGTGTTCTTTGATGAAGGTGGGGACTGCGATGGTATAGCCTGTTTCCAGGACGGCGGCCTTAGTCTGGGCGCTAAAGGTATCCTTCTTATCGCCGATCCCGCTTCCCATCACCTCGAGCTCCACAAAGGTAGGCATATTTATGCCTAGGGGCTTGTCACCCATCATCTGTATGGCAACCACCACACCCTGCTTGAGAAAGTGCTTCTTGTTGCCCAACTGTACTCCGCTAAGGAAATGCTGCTCGAAGGTTTCAGTGTCCATGAATATATAGTGATCATCTTCCTGGTAGAGGTATTGCATCTCATGGGTGCTTATACGAGCCTCATCAATCCTATCGCCTGAGTGATACGTACGCTCGATGGTGCTGCCGTCAGACAGGTTTCGCAGCTTGAGGCGGTAGATGGCGCGGCCTTTCCCTGGCTTCATGAATTCCATGTCTTCCACCTCATAGGGAATGCCATCGATCAGGACCTTGCTGTTCTTATGTACGTCTGAGATTTCCATCGCCGCTCCGCTCCTCGTCGTTCCTATAGTTCTGGTTAACTGCCGACAGACTTTATTGGTCTATCCGCACCATCTACAGCATACTCACTTCAGATATTTACTGCCCCATCGATAGGCATATTTGAGATGCCAACATTATAGCAGAAGACGCTCCAAATCCAAAAGGAAGCCGTTTCGGCGCGCTCGTGGTAGTGTGATTAATGACTGCAAGGTGTCGTTGTCACCTCAGAGCCTGTTCCCGGCAACTAGACTCTATATCTGACAACGTCAAGCTTCGGCACTGCAGGCTGGGCTGACGCTGGCTGCCTCCTGCGACTGCACCGTCAAATGGGATCGACCTGACAGAGCAAACACCATGAAACATGGGATGACTACGAACGGCTGATCAATTGACTGTGGGTGCAGGTCGGTGTTATCTTATCTGAAAAATGTGGCTGCCATAGGAGGAACTCATTGCCAGAGTTTCACGTAGAATAACTCTTGATTTGGATGTGGGGAAACGTGAGCGTGACTTGGAAAACTACAGAGAGATAGCCCTGCGATCGGGGGCTACAAAGGCTAAGATCGTCAGTACCAGTGAAATTCCGGTAGACGAGAAGGTGACTCTGAAGTGTCAGGTTCCCAGATGCATCTCTTATGGTGTAAGCGCTCATTGCCCTCCACACACGCTGAGAGCGAAAGAACTGCGGAAGATGCTGAAGAGCTACCACAAGGCCATATTTTTCACCAAGGATCTCCCCGCCAGAATTATGGGAGCAAGCGAGCAGACGTATCAAGACCTGATCGCCGCGTACCTCGACATTTACAGAATTGTCAGCGAGGTCGAGTCCCAAGCCTTCTATGATGGCTACTACTTAGCCGTTGGTTTTGCTGCTGGATCATGCCGGCATACGCTGTGCGCTGGGCAGGACACCTGTGCGGCTTTGGAAGGGCAGAGTTGCAGGCACTATTTCAGAGCCAGGCCTTCTATGGAAGCCGTCGGCATTGATGTCTTTCACATGGTCGCAGCCGCAGGGTGGGATATCTATCCCATCGGAATGGATGCATCGATTGAGGCAATCCCGAAAGGGACCATTGCTGGAATCATCATCGTCTATTGACTCGTCCTGTTACGTCGAGAGACGATCACCTTGCCTCAAGTTTCAAAGTTCTGCACAAAGATGCCGTCCCTTTGCGGCTCTCGCTTACCTGCGATGCTCTTTTCTGCATGGGCCAGCCACCATTCAGCAAAGACACCCCGTGTGGTCACTTTGCTCATGCCTCCTCAACCTTCTCGACTTCGACCAGGGTATCGAAGAGGGCCGCGTTTGGCTCGAAGATAGCTTCCTGGGCCAGGTTTACCACATTGTCGATCAATGCCTGGTGGGTGCCCGCAACGTAATGAGCAGGGGACCAACCCTGGCATATATTGACCACCCCCGGCCCGACCCCCTGATGCAATCTGGCTTTGAGCTTGACCTCGCCTCTCTCGTTGAAGGCACGAACCAGGTCTCCGTCCTGAATGCCTCTAGGCGCAGCATCTGCAGGATTCATTTCCAGGACTGGCTCCGGATCAAGCTCTCGGATCCAGGACACATTGGCGAACATGGAATGATAACGGTATCTGGTATGAGCCGTAATAAGGGAAAGTGGATACTTTTGAGCCAGAGGTGTGCGGCTGCTCTCTCTGGGCTCCAAGTAGACAGGCAGTTCTTGGCCGAACTCCTTCAGCCTCTCCGTGTAGAACTCTAGCCTCCCGGAGGGCGTGTTGAAGTCAGGGACGCTATGCGCTGCTGGAGGCATGGGGCTCTCCTTTAGCCTCTCTAACGTTATGCCTTCCATGGAGGGATGGCCCGAGGCAAGCAATAACTCAACATATTCTTCATGAGTCTGGGTCAAACACCCGTCTATGCCCATTCTTTTGGCCACTTCGGCCATGATGTCCAGGTCTGGTCTGCATTCGTACGGGGGCTCTATCACCTTCTGCTGTAACTGGAGGTAGTTGTGCGCTGCCACCCCAGCAGGTTGAACCACGTCATTGTGCTCAAAGAAGCTGCTGCCAGGCAAAACAATATCGGCATACTGGGCGCTGGTGGTCATAAACATTTCGGTTACGGCTATGAACTCCAGTCGAGGAATAAGCTCCCGAGTGATCCTATTGAAGTTTGGGTCCTGGTTCACTAGATTGTGTCTGGTTATCCAGAGCGCCTTGATGGGAAAGGGCTCGCCAGTGAGTACAGCGTCGTAGAACCGCAGCAGCGTAATGAAGGTCGGGAGTCCCCAGGCCGCCATAAGGGCTGGGCGGTTCAGCTCAAATGGCGTATGACCTCTGAAGCTGATGTTGCCGGTAAGAGCCGCCAGCGTATTTATGGCTCGAAAGCTGAGGTCGCCGTGGAAGCTACCTCTGGTACAGCCCATACCCCTGAAGGAAGCTGACGGCTTATAGGTGCCATATTCGACAGCCAGCCTGACGATGGTATCGGCTGGTACCCCTGTTATCTCAGAGGCTCTGCCTGGTGGGAATTGCTGCACTAGATCTTTCAGGAGATGAAACGCCGGCTTGCACTCCACTCCCTTCACCCTGTAAATGCCGGTCAAGGCTGGCGCTACGTTGGGCGTATCGTAGCTCTGAGGCGCATCTGTCCTGGTATCCCAGACGATATAGTTCTGAGACTCCGGAAGGCCGATATCCTTCTCCCTGAGGAACAAGCCGTTATCGCTGCGCACCAGAAAAGGCCCCACCGTGTGCTCGCTGATAAAAGAGACATCCTCAAGCCCCCGATCCAGGATAACATTCATCATTCCCAGCGCTAGGGCTGCATCGGTGCCACGCCGGATCGGCACGTACTCGTCAGCCTTGGATGCAGTGGGAGTGAATCTCGGATCAATGACTGCTAACCTGGCCCCTTTCTCCTTGGCAGCTCTGATCTTGCGCCATTTGAACGGCTCAGTTTCCACAGTGTTCTCTCCCCATATCAGGCACAGGGCAGGGTTATCAAACTCCGTGGTGTAGTCCTCTCCGTACCACCAGGGGGCACCATAGCAGGCTATATCGGCACATGGCCCAGCAGCATCTCCGCAGCCTGTCATGTCGATAAACGTGCCCTGGCAAGCACCAGCCAGGCCGATAACGGAACTCACAGAGACGACGCCCAGTGAGCCATGCACCCAGGCCACAGAATTGGGGCCATGCTTGCCGCCAATTTCCTTCAGCTTCGATGTTATTGTGTCGAGTGCTTCTTCCCAGGATATGCGCTGCCATTTGCCCTCGCCCCTATCGCCCACACGCTTCATGGGATATTTCAGCCGGTCCGGATGATACACCAGCTTTGTAACCGCCAAGCTCCGGGGACATACATGGCTGGTACCTGGAAAATCGCCAGGTTCAACCTTGACCAGGACACCATCCTTGACATGCGCCAGAATCCCACAGCCAGGCCCGCAGGAGAGAGGACATGCCGTGCGTATTACCTTCTCACCCGGCTTCACCATCACTCGATTATCGGTCGATGTGGCACTTTCCAAAATGCCTGTTCTTGGCGCTCCAGCCGGAGCGCTTTGGGTTTGCCTCCGGTTATACGGAGGGCAGTAATAGATCGCAGGCACTGTGGCCAGTTCCGGGTTAAGGGTATAGGCACTTCTTTCGGCTATCAGTTTTGAAACCTTGCTCTGCGGATCCGACAGGTCTCCGAAGAATATGGCCTCGTCTCCACAACACACAGCGCAGAAGGGCTGAAAGCCCTGGTCGATTCGCTCCAGGCACAGGTTGCACTTCCGCACCACAACCCTTTCAGCATCATAAACCAGCGCCTGGTACGGGCACGCCGTCATACACTCCTGGCAGCCATTGCATTTTCCCTCATCTATGAGGACAACGCCGTCGGGGCGCTGGTTTATGGCCTCGGTGGGGCAAACATCGCGGCACGGCGGCTGGGCGCAATGCATGCAAGTCATGGGTAAATAGTGCATGCTTAGCTGGGGGTATTTGCCCGCTGGCGCATCCCGATGCCCTCCCCCAACTGTCTCCACCCTTATCCCTGAACCTACCTCTATTTTGTTCTCCACCTTGCAGGCCACAGTGCAGGTATGACATCCAGTGCACCTTTCCAGATCGATAACCAATCCGTACCTCTTGGCCACTTGCTTATACCTCCTCGATTCTTCTTATATCGACCCTGGCATTGTGAAGAAGCCCATTTCGGATTTTCGCAAGGAGCAAAGCGTGAATCTGCTCACCGCCTATTCAACCTTTCCTTTACGAGAGCATAGAATTCTTCAGGGCTTTTGTCCAGCGAAAGCCTTTCCATGGGACACATCCCCTCTCCCTGAGCTTGCCGAATATGAAACACAACCTGGTCGAGATGGTACCTGATGTTATATCTTTCGAGAGTGGCAATGGCAAGTCGGCTTCCTAACGGGCTGAATACTTCCCGGCAGCCTGCCTTGATCGACAGCAAGGCCGCAGCATTGCCCATGACCTTGTCTAATATGACGACTCCCTGGTGGTCAGCGGCAAACCCATCAATGTACTCGATGAGCGCCAGCAGCGCCCCTTTTCTGGATGCAAAGACAAGCGCTGCATCCTTGTATACGCGGAGGGTGTCAGCGCTTGCCAGGAACTCGTCGAACACACGCCTGTCCATGTTCTAAAGCCCTTGGAGCCATGCCATCTTTACCGGCGGCTAATCTGACGCCCACTAAACAAGTGCCCGAGGCCCAGAGCACACAGGGCCTCGGGGGCAGATAAGAGTCGCACATTGGCCTCTCAGGCAGGTCTATAGCGCCGGGTAATATCTTCCACGGCCCGGCGTCCGCTCATCACCGCAGCAGGTGAGCACCACCAACCCAAGGGGCCCGCATCATCACCCACTGTATATAGCCCTACAACAGGCGTCTTCACAGGTACGGTGTAGCCGGGCCAGGTTTTCATCAGCCCCCAATCCCCTCGGTTGATGTTGATTCTCATTACCTGAGCATACTTGTCAAAGCCTGGTATGTTGTCCCTCAGGTCCTGAAGGACCAGCTCCACCTCTTTTTTGATGTCGAGGGGTGGTAAAGAGGAGCCAAGGTAGGCCGCCGCCCCTGATAGATGCTTTCCTTTGGGTGCCCTCTCCGGGCAGATGTTGGTGTTAGTGCTCATCATGAAGACCCGTCGTGCCTCAGTCAGACATATCACAGAGTTGGCCTCGATGAGAGGTCTATCATGGGTAAAGTAAATAATGGTTTGAGGAGCGCCTTTTATAGCCGCCACATCCTTCAGATACCCAGAGGGGAAATGTTCTTTGCCCACCAAACCCACAGTGCGCTTGGCTCCCGCATCGCTCACCACCCCACCGCCTGGGCAATGATCTCAATGTCCTCGCTGTCCTTTCTCACAACCGCGCCGGTAGCTACCCCACCCTTCACATTTATCTGCACTGCCGGGCAACAGGCCCACACCTCCCCTCCCCTCCCCTTGATAGCCTTCAGCAGGGAATCCGTTAGCTGGCCGCCCCCTAGAGGAAGGTGACCCCAGACTCTGCCGGACGCGTCAATCTCCCGCATCATGCGAAAATACTCACCAGCAGGTAACTCGGAGTTCCTTATGGCGCCTGCTGCGGCCACGTAGTTCTGGAACATGCCCAATATGGCTGGATTGTCCGTATATTGCCTCAGCCATTCGTCCAGGGACATAGAGTAAGAAGGCTCCGCCCAGCCGATGCCCCGCTTGATGGCCTGCATCACCCTTTCCGCCTCAGCATCATCGCGAGCAGCGTGGCCAATCATGACTTTCAGGACACCTTTGCCCGACTTGGGCTGCGGATAGTCCTTTCCCTTAATGCGGTAGACCCATTCGTTCTCGGTGATACGCATCTCAAACTCAGCGCCCACCTCCCGGCACAACGCTCCGTGGCATTCCTGAGTAACCGTATTCAATCCAGTGTTTATTTTGTAGCCATGGTAGTCGAGCGTGGCGCATCGACCTCCGGCAAAGGGCAGCTTCTCCACCACCAGGGTCTTGTAGCCTGCCTTAGCCAGCAGGGCTGCCGAAGTAGTGCCCCCTATCCCGCTGCCAATAACCACTATGTCGTATTTGACCTGCTTCATTCCTTGACCTCCAGCGCATCCACAGGGCAGGCCCCAATACATTCCTGGCAATCGGTGCACTTCTCTCGGTCTATTTCGATCACTCCCCAGCTTTTCAGCGCATCCACAGGACAAAAATGCACGCAGATGCCACACCCATCACATTTCTCTTCATTCCAGATAACCATTTCCCACCTGCAATACTCTATGCGTATGAATCAAAAACGCACCCTCGCACCTAAGTACCGCCATCAATTTCCAAAATCTTGCCTGTCACCCATCTGGCTGCCGGCGATGCCAGGTACAGAGCAGCCAGAGCAACATCTTCTACATCGCCGGGCGTCCTCAACGGGTTCATGACGGACATCTTCTGAAACGTGGCCTTATCGTAGAAGCCAGCCGTGGCATCTGTCGGTATGAACCCTGGGGCGATAGCGTTCACCCTCACATCCGGGGCCAGCTCAGCAGCCATTAGTCTGGTCATAAAGGTAAGGGCGGCCTTGCTGGCAGCATAGTTAATGAAATAAGGCGCTACCAACCGTCCCGCCGCCGAGCTTATGTTGATGACACAACCCTTGCTTTCTTTCAGATGCGGCAGGCAAATGCGGGCAAAAGAAAGGGCCGAGCCGACGTTGAAATCAAAATCTTCAGCGAATTGCTGGCGGGTAATCTGGGGGATCGGTTTGGGCAAACTCCCTCCAGCATTGTTGACCACAATATCAATCTTGCCAAAGGTCTGAATGGTCTTGTCAACCAGATTTTGCAGTTGACTGTCATACTTGACATCGCACGGAACAGCGATGGCTTGCACGCCGAATGCCTTCGCCTTTTCTGCGGCGGCCTGAATATCCTTCTCTGTTCTTGCAGCGAAGGCTACATTGGCCCCGGCCTCGGCAAAGACTAGGCCGATGCCTCGACCAATGCCCTTACCAGAGCCCGTTATGACTGCCACCTTACCGTTCAGCCTGAACTTGTCTGCCAGCATTTCCCCTCCTCAATATTGGATTACAGGCCCGTCAGTTCCCGAAAGGCGGCCTGGCGGTCAGTATCGCGTTGTTCATACCGGTCTATCCACTGCTTGTCCTAAAGCTCATCATTCTTCAATCCTCAAATCCCACTCGCAGTCAATGTCGTCATATTCATTTCGCGGGGGCAAACGCAGGGGTGTCACCTTGATCTTGGGGTTAACCAGGTACTTCTCCATGACCGGCTTTCCGCCGGCGTGGTACATGGGTGGGGTCCTCTGTGCCACGGCATTGTCAAGGAAGTCCGGAGTAGGTGCTTTGCCTATACTCATGATGACGTGATTGGGGTTCTTGATCTCGTACCTGGCAGGGAAGTACCCCATGGTGCTGTCCATGGTCAACTGCAGGGTCTTCAGTGAGTCGGTCACCGTATTCAGCTTGGTATTGGCCGCCGCGGCATATCGCCGATTGCACCTCTCAGCCACTCTCACCCAGGCTATCTGCTCAATTTCATCGGCCACTTTCGATCCATATCTCTTCATGACTGCCAGGTAGTAGCCCTCGTTCATGACCAGCCAAGCATACTGCCAGGCGTACATCATCTTGACAAGGAAGGGCTTGGAGAAATTGGCATGTGTTAGATGCGGGTAATACGGCCCGCTCTGATCGTCTATCTCAGGAGGAGTGGTAGTCTCGTCCACTAGTTCCTCCTTGCTGCGGACTTTGGCTCCCTTCGGCGCTTTGTAGACGTATTCCCAGCGGCAAGCGATGTCGTCCGGGCTCTTCCGAGGTGGAAGCTGGGTGGCGGCCATTACAACGTCTGTGTTCACCTTATACCAGTGTATCAGATGAGGCTCCATGATGACGCACATCGGCACTATGCGCTCTGGGTCATTCCTCTCACACCATTCCAGCGAGGGACATTTCTCCACGGTGACTACAGCGTAGTTCTCGTCCCTGATCTCATGCTTTGTGGGATAGACCGCACCCATAGTGTTGTCCAGAGGCATCTGTAAGACTTTCAGGACGTCTATTACGTTCTTGTTTGGAATCTTGGCTATCTTGGCATATCTGGTATTGCAGCGCTCGGCACACCTCAACCACATTTCCAGGTCACAGCCGTAACCGACTTCTCGCCCCCACCTGGTCTTGACCTCATCAAACCAGGCGGCATCCAGTTGAAGCCATGACCACTGCCAGACCCTGATCACCTTAAGCAGGAAATCCTTAGACAGATCGTCGAAGGTTAGATTCGGATTGAAGGGACCGCTGTAGTCGTTTATCTCTGCCATTTCTCACTTGCCTCCTTGTGTTCTATGCTGTTTCATAAGATCGCTCGGATCCACATGAACGAACTCTATGCCACCATCTATCTGGAACAACTTGCCAGTAACCCACTCGGAAGCCGAAGAAGCCAAGAATAGAGCCGCCATAGCGATATCCTCTGGCTTACCAAAACGTTTCATTGGAGTGCCGGCCAAAATCTCGTCCTTCACCGTCCCGAGGAATGGGCCACTCCCTTCAGTCCAGATAGCACCGGGCAGGATGACATTGACTCTAACGTACGGAGCCAGCTCCCAGGCCATGGTCTTGGTTAGGGAGTTCAACCCTGCCTTGGCCGCACCATAGGGGGCTAGACCAGTACAGGGGATCAGGGAGTCGCCGCTCGATATGTTAATGATGGATCCCGACTTCTGTTCCAGCATCACTTTGGCTACTGCTTTGCTACAGAGAAAGGGAGCCAAAAGGTTGAGTCGTAACGTCGCCAGGAAAGCCTTTTCGCTGGTTCTCATCAATGCACCAAAGGATGTTGCTCCTCCCGCATTGTTGACCAGAACGTCTATACGTCCCAACTCCTTCATTGTTCTGTCAACAAACGCTTGCACCTGTTCGCCATCAGCAACGTCGGCAGGGATAGCCAAAGCCCTGCGCCCCAGGGCGCGAGCGCGCTCCGCCGCAGACTCGATCTCGCTGGCAGTGCGAGCCACGCATACGATGTCTGCCCCTGCCTCGGCAAACTTGAGGGCAATGCCCCTCCCTATGCCTCTGCCGGCCCCGGTAATAATAGCTACCTTGCCGGTCAGTGAGAACTCATCTAGTGCCATCTTCCTTCTCCTTTCACTCCTGATTGCCTGTCCCTGAAAACCAAATGCGCCTGTAACTTGGTCTTGCAAGAATCTGCCGTTGCCATGATTGTTCCCTGTCTCTCTTGATCGGAGGTATTCAGACTGGACTAGCAGCGGTATCCTAAATGGTATACAATCAATGATAGTATGCTATGACACAGTCTAGTAAGTATACTAGCAGTCAGTCTAGCACCCTATCTGCTGTCTGTCAATTTTGGGCAGGAAACCCAAGGCTTACTCTGGCATCCTGCGATTGCGTCGACCGTGGAGCCGATGCCTGGACAAGGGGCAGCAAAACATAGATGCCAGATCAGGGGGTACAACATGTCCGAGGAATTAGAGAGACAAACCGAGCTTAGCCCCGAAGAAGAATACGAGCTCTGGAGGCTTCTTAACCAGGTACGCGATGCGATGATGCGTCTGCGGGACAGGGAGGTAAGACCCTTGGGCGTTACGTCGATGCAGGGTGGTGTTCTCTGGGTTTTGAGGTCGTTGGAGAAGGCTGGCGTGGTTGCTACGCCGGCCGAGATATCCCGATGGCTCTTCCGACAGCCACCAACCATACTGGCATTGCTCAGTCGGATGGAGAAGCTAGGGCTCATTACATGCACTGAAAATACCGGGGGACGCAGGCAGGTTCGAGTGGAGATGACTGATAAGGGCAGAGAGACCTACATCGCTTTTGCGCGCAAACGAGAGGTCGTTCCCAGGGTCATCGGGGTACTCTCCCCTGAAGAAAGACGCCGGTTAAAGTTGAGTTTGACCAAGCTGCGCCAGAAGGCCACTGAAGAGCTGGTCTCGATACCACCATTCCTGAGAGTATAAGTGCCATAGGATCGTGTTAGATACAGCCACAGGCGTGGTTGTCAGAACAATACGAACACACTAAATAAACGATCTTCGCCTTTGTTCTTCTGATAGCGCCTGTCCGGAGAGTAATTCATCTGGCGCTGAAATCACGGGGCACCGCAAATTGGACATCGAGTCAGGAACTTGACATCCACTAATTTGTTTGTGAATGGAATAAGCAGGAGCCTGCTGAAATGAGTGAGACGAGGTCTGCTCTCTACCGCTCCAGGATCATGGCCATGCCCTGGCCACCGCCAATACAGAGGTTGGCCAGACCCCGCCTGGCACCCCTTCTCTCCATCTCGTGAAGCAGCGTCACCAGTATCCTGGCTCCGGTGCATCCCACCGGATGCCCCAGAGATATCCCCGAGCCGTGAGGATTCACCTTCTCGCAGCCGTCCTGGCAGAAGTCCTTGCTTTCGCCATAACAGGGAATGTCCAGCTCCTTCATGCAGGCAATGGTCTGGGAAGCGAAGGCCTCATTTAGCTCGATCACATCCATATCAGCGATACGGTAACCCGTCTTCTTCATGAGTCTCCGCGTCGCTGGTATAGGGCCGAGCCCCATATACTTGGGGTCTACGCCGCCCGTGGCATATCCCTGGATAGACGCCCTGATTTTCAATCCGTTTCTTTCGGCAAACTCCCTGGAGGTGATCAGCAGGGCAGCCGCGCCATCATTTATCCCCGAGGAATTCCCGGCGGTGACGGTTCCTCCCTTGACAAAAGCCGGGGCCAGCTTGCTCATCTTCTCCACGTCTGTGTCCATCGGCCTTTCGTCGGTGTCAAACGGCTTAGGCCCCCCCTTTTGAGGAACTTCCACCGGCACGATCTCTTGCTTGAATATGCCGCTCCGGATTGCTTTTAATGCCCGGTGATGGCTCTCAGCACCCAGTTCGTCTTGCTCCCGCCGCGATATCTTGTAATCTCTGGCGATGTTCTCTGCCGTAACCCCCATGTGATAGTCATAGAATATTTCATACAGCGCGTCGAAGACCATCAGATCCAGCGCTTCCGCCTTAGCGCCGATATCCATGCGGTAGCCCCAGCGTGCCTTGGGCAATGCATAAGGCGCGCTGCTCATGCTCTCCATACCGCCAGCTATGATGGCCTCCGCGTCGCCCGCCTTTATCGCCTGAGCCGCCAGAGCCACTGCTTTCATCCCGGAAGCGCACACCTTGTTGATGGTGAAGGCGTTGGTTTCCTGAGGCACTCCAGCTCTGATGCTCGCCTGTCTGCCCGTGTTTTGCCCCTGGCCCCCCTGGAGCACGTTGCCCATGATGACCTCATCTATCCTTATGGGCTGCAAACTGGCATCCCAGCCCATGTATTTCGACTCTATCTCGCTCTTTTCCACGTCCCTTAGAATCCCGGGCCTGATCTCTTTAAGGTCCTCCGGGAATGCCGGTCTCACCCCGGCTCTCCTCAACACCTCCCTGATCACCACTTTGCCCAGATCAACCACAGGCACATCCTTTAAGCCCCCCCCGAACCCTCCCACCGCCGTCCTCACTGCACTAACGATCACCGGTTGATTGTTGTCCATTAATCCCTCCTTGGAACTGTTCAAATCTGGTTGCAAACACAATTGCCCCGCTGGAACGCCGAGCCGAAGCTACAGCCCAAACATAGCAGCAAACTGACCGCGATAACCCGAATCTGGCTACTGCCTTCAACTGCTGCACATGCCCGCGCCACATGGCAAAGATGCCTTTCGATGGGAGCTTCGGGGAATGGCGGGGGAGGATCGGTTATGTCCCCCGTTTCTCGTAGTCCGAGCACCATCTGGCATTGGGACGCTCAGGGTTATGGCATGCGCTGCGCCAGTCCCACTTGCAGCTATCGCACAGGATGACCTGCCTCCCTAGCATCTTGTTGATGCGAAGCCTCACCCTATCTTTCCAACCTGGTTGGCGCCCCGTTCTCGTCGGCATAGCTAATTCCGTGCTCCTAGGTGCCCTAGCACAGCTTCACCAGCTTATGGCTGGAAAACCTTGTCCTCGCTATTTATTGTAGGCTGCCGCCAGGGTAAATTCAAGAAATTGATGGTCCCGTCAGTCCATTTTGACTCTTGGACGCCATGAGCTTAAAATACCCTCCAGAGGGCCAAGTGGAACATATCTGGGCACCCTGGAGAGTCGAATTCATACTGGGAGAGAAGCCGAAGGGGTGCATTCTCTGCCAGAGGCCGCAGGAAAAGGATGATAAATCCAATCTCGTCCTTTACCGGGGGAAACAGAACTTCGTCATCTTGAACAGATTCCCCTATAACCCGGGGCACTTGATGATATCGCCATACCGGCATATCCCTGGCTTGGAAGAATTGACTGATGCGGAGATGCTGGAACATTTCGATCTAGTGAGAAGGAGCACTAAGGCCCTGCGCCAGGCCTTCAGCCCAGCTGCCTTCAATATCGGTATCAACATAGGCAGGGCAGCCGGGGCCGGCATCGGCGACCATATTCACACGCACGTTGTTCCGCGGTGGGACGGAGATACCAATTTTATGCCTGTACTGGCTGATACAAGGGTACTGCCAGAGGCTCTGGCAGCCACCTACGAAAAACTGCAGGGTCTAATATAGAGAGTATCTGAAGTCCGCTGCCCTCATTCCTCCTACCGCCCCCCGCCCCAGCCCACCGTACGATCAATGTAATCGCTGAGGACGCCTAGAAATGTAATCGGGCAGAGCTTTCGCCCTGCCCGACCAGACTGCGATACCGTAAGCGCCCTACAACCCCACCAACCTGCCCGCCCGCGCTCTCTCCACAGCTTACGAAAGCTTGCGGATATCGTCCTTTTCGTGGAAGGCTGCTTTAGCGCCTTTCTCCCTTCTCTCACGGAAGAAGTTAAACTCGCCCGGCTCATGGCGCACATTGGTGAACATCGTATGCGTGATGTACCCGTAGGTAAAGGAGTCGGTGAGCCCCATCCGGTCGTAGAACAGGTGACGGCAAGCCTTGCCTATGGCAATGCCATCACGAGGCATGAGACACAGGTCTTTCGCCAGCGTCCTTACTTCTTCCTCTAGCTTCTCAGGAGGTACTGACTTGGTCACCAGCCCTATTCGCTCTGCTTCCTTCCCGTCGATCTGCCGGCCACTGATATAAAGATCCAGCGCCCGCCTCATCCCCACCGTCATCATCAGGTGACCAAAAGTGTGCTCGCCGCCGCCGGCAAACCCTATCCTTTGCCCCGGGAAACCCATCATACAATCATCGGAGCATACGAAGAAGTCACAGAGCATGGCGATCATCAAGCCAGCCTCAAGAGCGTAGCCATGCACTTGGGCAATGGTCAGCTTCGGACAAAAGAAGAATCTCTTGTATCCCTCGCTGATCCCCATTCTGTCCATCTTCAGCCTTATTCTCTGGCTGGGACGCCGCTCATCCTTCTTGGTGCCGAAGCCGTAGACAAAGCCCACCTTGCTCAGGTCCTGCCCCGCCGAGAAGCAGCGGCCTGCCCCCTTGAAAATGATTACCTTGATGTCATCGTCTTCCTCTGCCCGGGTAATAGCATCCAGCACTTCGGCAAAGTCTTCTCCCACGGAGATGATCACATACGAGTTCATTTTCTCTGGTTTATTGAAGGTGATGGTGGCAATCTCACCCTCCTTCTCGTAGATCACGTACTTGTAGTCTTTCATGTCTCCCTCCGTTCTAATCAGTCGCCTCTAATATACACCCCTGCTGATCGGAGTGTCAATTCAACCACGACCAAGGTAACTGTTAATGTTATTTTGATCCGCCCGCCTGAGGCGGGAGAAGAATGCCCCGTCGCCCAGATGTAGGGACAGAGTTTGAGGGCCTGTGTCAAAAATACGGATCAGAAACGGGTAGGCTGCCTGACGTCAGGCAGCCTACCCGAATGAAACCCGGTTCAGGGCAGACGTTGGTGGCAAATGTAGTTACAGAGCTTTGGCTCTGTTCGTCCCTTCGGGGAATCTAAAGACTCTTCCCTGCCTCAACAAGCTGTATCCACATCGCATCGTCCCACCCACCGCCAGTTATGGTAAAATTAGACTCTGTCATAGCTGAAATGCCGACGCGTTACACCGTCCGTCCCATGCAAAAGGAGGATATCCCTCAGGTCAGCGCCATCGATCGAGAGGCTTTCCCCGATCAGTGGCCACCTCCCCCTTTCAGAAGGGACCTGGACAATAACATAGTCCGCTATCTAGTTGCTTTGGAGGAAGGTGACCATCCGCATCCCCGACCTGAAATCACTGCTCAGAAATCTAAAGGGACTTTGCGGAGACTGATCTCCAGGCTCAAGCGGCTGTTCCTCAGAGAATCCCCCTCTGCTGATGAAAAAGCTGCCCAAAACCAGGACACCGTCATTGGCTACGCCGCCATGTGGCTCATGGTAGACGAAGCTCATCTAACCTCCATTGCCGTGCGTGGAACCCACCGCCGTTTGGGAATCGGCGAACTGCTACTCATCTGCATGATGGATCTGGCACTGCAACTCAAGGCCCAGGTGATGACGCTGGAGACAAGAGTCTCCAACCTGGAGGCGCAAGCCCTCTACGAGAAGTATGGCTTCGCCAAGGTGGGAATGCGTCGCCGCTATTACTCGGACAATGGGGAGGACGCTGTTATCATGACCACTGACAGGATCACCTCGGCTTCCTATCAGGCAAAATTACGGGAACTGAGGCAGCGTTATGTGCAGAGGTGGCAGGCGACCAGGGAGATCCCGCCGGCTTAGTCCTTCACCAGAGCCGCCCCGATCACCGATTTCTGCACTTCATTTGTTCCTTCAACTATTTCCAGCATCAGGGTTGCTCTGTGGATTCTCTCTATCTTGTATTCCTTAGTGTAGCCATAGGCGCCGTGGAGTCGGAGCGCCTGTGATGCCACCCACTCTGCACCTTCGCCGGCATATAGCTTGGCCATAGCAGACTCGGTTCGGGCGCTCTTACCTTGCTCTCTCAAGAATGCCGCCCGATAGGCCAGCCAGCGGCCTGCTTCCACCCTGGAGGCCATCTCAGCCAGAAGCCAGCGATGCCCCTGCATATCCGAGATCGGGCCTTTGCGAGTTTTCCTTTGTTTGGCATATTTAATGACCTCATCCATGGCACGCTGGCCGCAGGCTACCGAGATGATGGCATGCATCACCCCTCCCGCCTCCATTATCGCCGATGGTATGGCATGGCCCTGACCTCTCTGTCCCAGCAGGTTGTTCTCTGGCACCCGTACATCCCGGAAATAGACATCCACTGCCTCCAGACCCCTCACCCCCATCAATGCCCACGGCTTTGAGCAGGTATACCCAGGTATGTTCTTGGGCACAATAATGGCGCTGATGTTGTCCCCATCGGTCTTGCAATAGACGACGCTGGGGCCGTCGAGGTGGCCAAAGGTGCAGAAGCTCTTCGTCCCATTTATCACCCAGTAGCCATCCTTCAGGATAGCTGTGGTGGTCAACATCTTCGGATCCAGGCCTGTCGCTGGCTCGGTAAAGGCGGTGCTGGGGCAGACCTTGCCCTCGATCATTGGTGGAATGTATTCTTGTTTCTGTTCCTCAGTTCCAAAGGCCTCGATCACTTCGGCCATGCCGCCGGAAGCCGCCAGCCAGGTACAGGGCGTGCAGGGATAATGTATTTGCTCCAGTGCCAGGATACCGGTGAGGAAGCCCTGCTCCAGGCCCCCGTATTTCTCTTTAGCGGTTATGCCTAGCAGCCCCACCCTGCCCAATTTCAGTTGCATATCTGTCGGAATCTTCGCTTCTCGTTCTATCTGCTCTGCTATAGGCTCGATTTCCCTGTCCGCAAAGTCCTTGGCTAGCTTCTGGAACATCCTTTGCTCATCAGTTAGTTCAAAGTCCACAGTCTCCCCCAGTGAAAGATTTGGCTTGCCGCGTCAATACTACAGGACAGGTCGCCTGAGTGTCAAAACCCGAGGGGCTTTGGAGGGGGATTTTCCTGGCTCTCTACGGTTGCCGTTGGCGAGCTTCCAGTCTAGAGAGACGTACTTCTTCAGTTACTAGGCAACTCAACAAATGCCTAGCCGAAGATTAGCTTCCAATGCTGTGCAGATATGTCTGCTCTAAATTGCTTGAGACAATTCTTGAGTTGGGTAAAGCAATCGACTGAGAGGCAGCCTAGCCTACGAATTTGCCCTGCAAAATGTCCCTGCAACAGGTCTCGCGTAGATATTTCCAGAATCTGTGGTAGCTGAACATATGTATCGAGTGAAAAGCAATCTTCCCAATCAACGGGAATGAAGAATACTCGTTTCTGCACATTACAGCCTCTGACCACATTTTGGTATCGTCTTGATTGTGAAGTTGTCTTAAGAACTAGGCATGGGCAATCAGTATCAGCTACATTCAGAACAACGAGAAGCTTGTCTGCCTTTGAACCGTTTTCGAACGACCAGTCGTAATAACAGAGGATTTCTCCAGGTTGCGGCATCAAGCCTCTATGAAGCTATTTCGTTGGTTCAAGGTCGAGGTTGCGTACAGCTTCAAAGTGTTCTTTCAGGCATTCTTTTGCGTCGTCAAAGCTAATCTCTGATTTTTCATCGATGGCGAGAAGATAATCTATAGGACAGTTCTCACCGCATTTCTTGATCGTGACATCCCAAGGTTGCCCTGGTAAATGAGAGACTTCTGAAATCTGCCAGGCCTTAGCATCCCTATAAATCTCAGCCAGCCGATCCAATATCTTCCTTTCTCGAGGGGTGAAAACGGATAAATCTGGTTCTGAGATAGCCTTGAATTCGTATCCTCCCTTAGAGTCCGGGTCAAGTTCGTCTGTTCTCGGTATTATTGCCAGCTTACCCTTAAAGTCTTCTGGTATATTGCCATCCTTCATCTCTAGCCAAAATTCTTTTGGCACAGGCCCCCACTTAAATGCGTAATATCTAAGGCCTATAGAAGGATATCCAGTCTGCTTGAAGTGGTCGAAGTCCAAGAAATAGAGCAGCTTGGCTAGCTTGGTGGTATTCAGATGCTTGGTTTTCTTGGCAAGGAACAATATGCTATTAAGTAGTTTTCTTCTGTAGATGTTGGTCTGCATTTCATACAATCCTATTATCATAATACTACTCCCTGTCAAGAGCATTTCGCAACAAGCCAGTGTGCCGCGTCCAGGAGCCACTATACAGTTTTCAGGCTATGGATATGCTCTTGGTGTATTGAGGAGGTCTTGGGGGTAGTGGGGATCAACTCTACTAATCTGGAGTGGAAAAACTATGAAAGCTGGACGGCTTGACAGCCCAATATTAGCGCGATATTCTCTGTGTTGAGAACAGCAACAATAAGAAGAGCTTCATCAGGCATAGAAACCGGGGGTGGGCAGTTACAGTGTATCAGGAGGAAATATGCAGAGCAGTGATGGACAGAGTCTTGAGCAGGCCCTGGCTAAGACCGAAGCGGATGTTGTAGTCACCCTGAAGGCAGCCGATGCCATTGTGCGCAGTCTGCGTAGATTCCGTACTGCAGCCAAGGTGGGCAACCTCCGAGAACTGCGCTCTTCCGTAGAAGCTGTTGAGAAAGGCATGGCTGCTCTCCGGCAACAATTTGCCAATGCCAAAGAGGGCTGGACATTTGACGAAGAGAGCTATTTCGCCGGGGGGCTCTATTCCAGAGAGATCGTCGCCGTCGGTCGGCAAATGGACGTGAGCATTTTCGAGCGCGACGATCGCTTGTACTGCTATCCTGTACTCATCAAAATATCCTCCAGCGATAAGGCCGTATTCGTTGACAAGAAGCGTGAGACTCGCATTCGTCCATCTGTATTGGTGAGCCGACTGCGAGAATTGCAGCGCAAACCCCCTCTCTTTAGGCCAGAGGCCTTCCTGGAAGCATTGTATAAGGCCTATTCGAAAGCCGTGGCTATGCGCGGCAAGGAACTCCTGCAAATGGCCCCTGTCATCCCATTGGTGGACATCTACGACCTTTTGACATTGCTGCCGGGGCAAGCTAAGGAATACACCAAGCAAGAGTTCGCTCGTGACATCTATCTTCTTCACCGCAGCGGCGTTGATAGTACAAAAGGCGGAGCCAAGGTGCGTTTTCCATCGAGCACCGGAACCAAGACCCCTAGCCGCACAATTGGCGTTATCACCGAGACAGGGGAAGAAAAACGCTACTATGGTATCTCCTTCATCAAGGGCTCCAAGGAGTGACAATTATGGCAAAATCGATGCCTGTCGATGATTGGCTGGTAGTGCTTTCCCAGGAGTATCTGGGGGATTTTATCAAGGGAGGGGGCGCTGCCGTCAAGTTCGTGGTACCACTAGAGTGGCGAGAGCACAAGGTTGTATTGAGTAAACTGAGGCAAGTAGCCGAAGACAGCGGTTATCTTTTTGCCTCCGTGGACGCCGCCACCACCAAAGCCCACATGATCGACAAGATATTCCACACCGTTGCCAGACAGGTGAATTGGGAGGATCTTGTCTGCAGCTTTCTGTGCTCCACTTTGTCAGAAAGTCACTATCTTGTGCCTGCCAGTCGAGCTGACCTTGGCCTATCGCAACTTGCGTTGCTCAATGGTCTAGAAGTGGGTGAGATGCGGCGCGTGGTCAATAATAGGCTTAGGGATCGCCTTTACAAAGACTATCACATGACACAAGAGTTCCGAATGGCTATGCTCAGGCTCTGCCAGACGCAATTGGACCCACAAGATGTTGGGATAGGGACGGCAGAGGCCGTTAGGGAATGGCTTCGCGGAGAACTGCGCCTGATCTCTGCATTGAAATCAGCGTCGATATTCCAGAAGATCGGCCGCCACAACGGACGACACATGCTATTCTCTTTATCTCACTGGTTACATGCTGCGGGCAAGACAGGCCTTGTCATAACTCTGGATATTTCACGCTTCCTGGAAGCAAGACGACCCAAAGAGCCAAACGGAACGATATACTACAGTGGCCCTGGTGTTCTGGATGGGTATGAAGTTCTGCGCCAGTTCGTCGATGGCACCGACGAGCTTCAGTTCTGTCTGATGATTGTCTTAGCTCCGCCAGACTTTCTGGCACCAGAGGCAGACAAACGAGGCTTGAGTGCCTATCAGGCGCTTAAGCTGCGCATTTGGGACGAAGTCCGCGACCAGCAAAGACCCAATCCACTTTCGTCACTGGTTCGCCTCTCTGGACAAGCCACCACGGTCATTCTGCAGTCTACAGGAGGCTCTCTATGAAATCAGCGGTCCAAGTCCAGAGTTGGCGTGCTATCGAGGCTCTGCGTGCTGGGGTGCCAAACCGAGACGCTGTACAAGCGCTGGGCACCTCACAGTCCAGGATTGAAGAACGGTTCAGACAGCAACTGGCCGCTGCAAGAGAGACATTCTCTCAAGGATTAGCCACGCAAGGGACACTCATTACCGGAGGCTTTGGCTCAGGCAAGTCCCATTTGCTGGAATACTTGCAGCATATTGCTCTAGAAAACAATTTCGTGTGCAGCAAAGTGGTCGTAAGTAAGGAGACGCCTCTCTATGATCTTGCCAAAGTATACAAAGCTGCGGTGCAATCTGCAATAGTCCCAGACCGTGCCGGAGCCGCCCTTGCAGCAGTCGCCCAGAAGCTGGATTTCAGAAGCACTGAGTATGCCGAGTTCTACAAATGGGTGAATCGTACAGACAGTGGACTAAGTACACGCTTTGCTGCTGCAGTATTTGTTTTCGAACGGGGAAAGGGTGATCGCTATCCCGAGTTCTCACACCGCATCACACAGTTCTGGTCAGGAGATCCCATAATGGTGGGGGAATTGCGAACTTGGCTCAAGGAGTTGGGGGAGGCTGCCACCTACAAGATTGACAAAGTGTCGGCGAAAGAGCTTGCATCCCAGCGTTGGCAGTTTGCTCCCCGGTTGATGATTGCGGCAGGTTATGCTGGTTGGGTGATCCTGGTAGATGAAGTCGAGCTTATTGGCCGATATTCCCTTAAACAACGGGCCAAGTCTTATGCGGAGGTAGCTCGCTTGCTGGGGAAGTTGGAAAGGGGTCACGCTCCCGGAATAACGACCGTGCTCTCTATCACAGACGACTTTGAGAGCGCAGTTCTTGATCAGCGTAACGACGAAGAGAAGATCTCCGGCCGTTTGCTAGCAGGAGACACTGACGAAGAGCGACTGCTGGCCAGCGAGGCTGAGCGAGGAATGCGCATCATCCGGCGAGACAAGATACCTCTAGAAGATCCCACGGAGGCTACTGTTCATGCGATCTATGATAAGGTGCGTGCCGTCTATGCGAGCGCCTATGACTGGAACCCCTCCACTGATTACAGGGTCATTGACAGGACACTACGCATCAGACAGCACATCAAAAGATGGATAAATGAGTGGGACTTGAAACGCCTGTACCCGGGTTACACACCTGATATTGAGGTGGCTGAGTTAAAACAGGATCTATCCGAGATGCCAGAGATGGAAATGACGACAGAGGACAGTCCCAATGAGAACGACACGAAGTTATGAATGCGATGAATAAGGGCTAGCTCCATGCCAATCCCCTTTCGCGATGCTGACGAAGTGGAGGAGTTGGGAGCAGCAGGGTATCTGAAAATCGATGCTTCAGATGACGGCAGTACGTTCCGAGGAGGACTGTTTCTGGTCAATGCCAGAGGCGAACCACTGGAATTTACCTACAACCGCGTCGATGCGCCACACACTTTTCTGTGGCGACAGGCTGATGTACGCAGACATGCTATCCACAAGTTGGTCACTTCCTTGCTTGGCACATGCCCTAGAGTTCCCAAGTTTATCATCTGTCTGGCTGATGAGATTGATCACGATCTGTTCTGCAATGAAATACGCCTCTCCATACCAATCTGTCGTGTTGCCTCTGTTATGAAGGCAACCTCATTCTCTAAGCTGGAAGTGAAGACAACCGTGGAAGACCCACAGCCGCATCACCTCTTCTGGTTTCCAGACAAACCCGCGGGCGACTCCAATGAGCATCGCTTGCTCCACCGCCTCCTCACTCGCGGCCTTTTGCTTGAACCCTTCGACAGAGCCGTGGTAGGACTGAAAGAGATCTACTCCGACCACACAACTGTGAAGCACTGAACAGGGTCGCCTCCAGGAGAAATCAGGGTGCCTTCTCCAGAACCATGGTGGGTACTTGACAAGAATGTCCATGAGCCCAATGCTCGCTGGTTGGGGCTATTCCAGCGCGCCCTGCCATTGAAACCCGCTATTCCTGCCTTGCTATCCATCCCGACAGCAAGAACAGCACCGGCCAGCACTCTTAACTGCCAGATCTCGACAGACCAACCGACAATACTGGCAGCAGAGTCATCCTTTCCGTCCGCCCAAAATGTCCCCAGCAAAGAGATGGCATTGGCTAACTCAGGAGGGGGTAGTGTAGTTCTCGTTGCTGTCTTGGCTGATACAGAGTCAGCGAGTCCGATCCTCGCCGAAGACACTCCGGAAAACCGCTTATGGGAACGCATTAAACTGCGCGGCCCAGCCGCAGCCACAACAGAAGAGAAGCCTTCGCTGGCCAGGCGCCTTGCCTATCTTCTTCAACCACCTACAAGCCTCCTGATTTCCCCCTCAGGCCCATTGGAATGGCACGGAACACTCTTTCCCTACCAGGTCGAAGGTGTCGAAGCACTCATGTCTAGCAATGCCCTGCTGCTCGCCGACGACATGGGCCTGGGAAAGACGATCCAGGCAATTGCAGCCCTTCGTATACTCATCATCCAGCGCCGCATGGAAGCAGCGCTGGTGATTGCTCCCGCGAGTCTCCTGGCACAATGGAGAAAAGAGATACGTACCTGGGCACCCGAGCTGCGTGTTTCAACCGTGCATGGGCTAGCGGCAGAGCGTGCGTATCAATGGAGCGCGCCGGCCCATGTGTATTTGACCACTTATGAGACATTACGCTCCGATTTTACAAGTAACCCAGCGTCACCACCCCGTCGGCGAACCTGGGATGTGGCTATCCTTGATGAAGCGCAAAAGATCAAAAACCGGGAGACGGAGGCCAGCAAAAAATGCAAGCTCCTGGCCAGAAAAAGAGCCTGGGCACTGACAGGGACGCCTCTGGAGAACTGCCTGGACGACCTTGCGTCTATCTTGGAGTATCTGTTCCCCCTTGACAAAGGTGAAACACCCGTCAGATTCCAGGCCAAGTCCAAGATGTTAGAGAGGCACCGGCAGGTACAGCTACGCCGAAAGAAGGCTGACGTGTTGACACAGCTCCCGCCCAAAATCATCAACACTGTCATGCTACCACTGGGTGATTCGCAGAGCGAGAGCTACAAAAGAGCCGAAGAACAAGGCATTCTGTGGTTACGAAGCCTGGGAGAAGAGGTTCATGTCGAAAACGTTCTGGAGTTGATACTCAGACTGAAACAGATTTGCAATTTCTGCCCTAAGACCGGGGAATCGGCTAAGCTGCATGATATCCGGGAACGGCTCGGCACATTGGTGAGCGAGGGATATCGAGCATTGATCTTCTCACAGTTTGCTGGCGGGCAGTTTGGGGTTAAGGCCGTAGCCTCTGCATTAGATGACTTCCGCCCTCTCGAATATACTGGCGCTCTCACGACTCCACAGAGGCAGGCAATCATTCAGACCTTCAAAGAAGACCCTTCTCACAAGATTTTGGTGCTTTCTTTGCGGGCTGGCGGGCTAGGGCTGAACCTGCAGGAGGCGTCCTACGTCTTTCACTTCGATCGCTGGTGGAACCCCGCTGTAGAGCACCAGGCAGAAGATCGGAGCCATCGCCTGGGCCAATCTTTTCCGGTGCACGTCTATCAGTATGTCTGCGAAGCTACCATCGAAGAAAGAATTGACCAAATTCTACAGGAGAAGCAGTTGTTATTCGACGAAGTGGTCGATGATGTTTCTATCGACCTTAAGACACGCTTGAGTGCAGAAGAGCTATTCGGCCTATTCGGGTTGACCCCGCCAATGGGTTCTAAGCCCTCTGCCAAGAGACTAGGCCCACCACCTGATCACAGCAACCTGAGCGGTTGAGAATTTGGGCAATATGTGGAGGGTCTCCTGGAACACCGGGATTGGGTAGTAGAAACACCCTGCTGACTGGCGACGTGGGAATTGATTTCAAGGCCAGTCGTGTTATGGAAGCAGGCAACGAAGTCGTGTTGTGCATCCAGTGCAAGAATTACCAAAGCCCCGCAAGGGTCAAAGTGGTGCGCCAGTTGAATGGCGTTGTTGCCTGAGCACCAGCATGGCCCCAATGGCGTTGTCGTCTGCCCCGGTGGATTCTGTGCTGATGCCCGTTCTTTCGCCAAGGATGACTCGGCGCCCAATAAGGCTGGATGTTAGCTGGTCGGCCTTCCACCTCCAGCCGTCCGCGACAGGCGTCAGGTTTGACAGTGACGCTCGTTTTACGATATTCTATGAAAGCAGCGACTTCTAACTTCTAAAGGAGGGTATATGGTTGAACGGCGAATCGCCCCCATGGACGAAATAAAGTCCTTGCAAGGCAAGAAGAGCAAAGAATCGATGGAGATCGACAAACACATGATTCGTCTGCTTTGCGACTGCATTGAAGACCGGAATCCTAAGTGGAAGGATACTGTTCCACCATCCATGATTACCACAGCAATGATCAGCGGGGGGGCGCTGGCACTGGGTATCCCCCTCCCTTTCAAGCGGAGTGTAGCCGCTGGCGCAGACTGGGACTTTTTCAAGCCCATCAAAGCAGGTGACACCATCAACACCACCCACGAGTTCTTCGAGCTTCAGGACAAGTCCAGCGATAAAGGGCCGAGGGCTCTCATGGTATACAAATCCACCCACACCAACCAGAAGGGTGAAGTGGTGGCAGTAAGCACCAACACCATCATGAGCTACTAGCGAAGGAGGATATGATACATGGCGCAGCTTTATTTCGACGACGTCCAAGAAGGCATGAGCCTGCCCGTTATGGAGAAGACTCCTACCACACAGACGCTGGTCAGGTGGGCCGGGGCCTCAGGCGACTACTTCGAGCTCCACTACGATAAGGATTTTGCTCAATCCCTGGGATTCCCCGGACCGATTGTTCATGGCAGGCTGGAGGCAGCTTTCCTTTCGCAATTGCTTACCGATTGGATTGGCGATAAGGGCGAACTGCGGAAACTCAGCGTGCAATATCGAGGCAATGCCTTACCCGGACAAGCGCTCAAGCTCAGTGGTAAGGTAACCAAGAAATATAGCGAGGGTGGTGAGAATCTGGTAGAGTGCCAGATTTGGGTTGAAAATCCTGAAGGCAAACAGATCACCCCGGGTACAGCCGTAGTGGCGTTGCCCTCCAAGAAGTAGACTGGCGGGAAGAGAAAGCACAGGGTGGGGCAAAGACTGAAAGGCAGAAATGCCATAGTCACTGGCGCCGGGAGAGGAGTAGGCAGAGCTGTTGCTCTAGCCCTGGCTGAGGAAGGGGCTAATGTCGTCGTCTGCGACCTGGGTGGAGGCACGGATGGGGCTGGGAAGGACGCCTCGCCTGCCGATAGCGTAACAGAAGAGTGTCGTAAGCTAGGGGTAAAGGCTGTCCCGCACTATGGGGACGTGTCAAACTTCGGGGCTGCTGAAGACATAGTCCGAACCTGCGTCAACAGTTTTGGCAAGATAGACATTCTATGCAACATAGCTGGCATTCTCAGGCCCAAAATGATTTTCAATATGTCGGAAGAGGAATGGGACCGGTTGCTGGCTGTCCATCTCAAGGGAACCTGGAACCTTTGCCGGCACGCTTGCGTTCTGATGAGGCAGCAGCGCTACGGCAGGATAATCAATTGCACCTCCGAAGCCTACGCCGGGACTGTGGGCCACACCAACTATGCTGCTGCCAAGGGAGGCATCGTTAGCCTGACCTACGCCATTGCCCGGGAGATGGGAAGATATGGAGTGACCTGCAATGCCTTCGCCCCCAGGGCACGGACAAGGCTAAGCGTCGGTGACGATTCTCTAACAGAAGGACTGGAAAAGAGGATCGCAGCGGGGCTGATAACAGAGGAACGACTCAAAGGCATGGAAGAAACCAGGAGAGATGGTGCCGATCCAGAGTACTTTGCTCCCTTCATAGCTTATCTGGCCAGCAATGCCGCTGCCGACATCAACGGCTGCGTCTTCGTTGCTTCAAGAGTTACTATTGGAATCTGGAACCATCCTCAGATAGTTAGGACGCTTTCCCAGGACTGGGAGTCTGGGGGGAAGTGGAGTGTTGACGAACTGGAGAAGCTGGTGCCTCAGCAGTTGCTGGTGGACTACGTTAACCCAGCCCCGCGCAAAGACTGAAGATGGGTTCACTGCTGTGATTGTGGGCGCCGTAGAGATAGGTGTCGAATTGGAGCACCGATTGCCTTACCACACAAGTACACCTGGATTTGGTCTCTAGTAGTAGGTAGATACTGTGTACCCCAGAATCAGGAATCGAAGAATTTAAGGAGGGCTTAATATGGGCGATAAACTGAAGGGAAGAAATGCCGTGGTTACCGGTGCCGGGAGAGGTATCGGCAAGGCGGTGGCCGTGGCCCTGGCAGAGGAGGGCGCCAACGTGGTGGCCTGCGACCTCGGCGTAGCCGTGGACGGTTCGGGGACCGACCAGAGCCCGGCCAGCGAGACGGTGGCCGAGTGCAAGAAGCACGGGGTGAAAGCGATAGCCCAGTTCGGCAACGTAGCCAGCTTCAGTGATGCCGAGGCGGCGGTCAAGGCCTGCGTGGACAACTTCGGCAGGATAGACATCCTGTGCAACATCGCCGGGATAGACAAGCCCAAGATGATCTGGAACATGTCCGAGGGGGAATGGGATCAGGTGATAGCCGTCCACCTGAAGGGCACGTTCAATTTCATGCGGCAGGCGGCTCCGCTGATGAGGGAGCAGAAGTACGGCAGGATCATCAACTGCACTTCGGAGGCCTGGCTGGGCGGTGTGACCCACCTCAACTACGGCGCAGCCAAGGGCGGCATCGTGACCCTCACCTGGGGGGCAGCACAGGAGCTGGGCCCGTCAGGGATAACGGTCAACGCCATCTGCCCCAGAGCGAAGACGCGGATGACAGATGATCCCAAGGTGCGCGAGATGGTGGTGAAGCGCGTGGAGAAGGGACTGATGGACCCCTCCGTCCTGAAGAGAATGGACCGGGAGATGGTTGATCCTTCGGGATTTGCCAAGGTGGTGGCCTTCCTGGCCAGCGATGACGCTGCCCTGATCAACGGGCAGGTGTTCCTGACCACTGCCCTCACTGTGGCCCGCTACAGCAAGCCGGAGACGGTGGCCCAGGTGGAAAACCCGAGTGAAGGGCCATGGACGCTGGAGGCCATCAAATCGGCATTCTCAGCAGACAAACTGCTCAAGGGATATGTTAACCCGGCTCCGCCGAAGCCGGAAGAGAAGAAGTAGAGACAGATCATTCGATAAGGAGGATTGGATACAATGGCTGACAGACTGAAAGGCAGGAATGCGGTGGTGACTGGTGCCGGGAGCGGCATCGGCAAGGCAGTGGCACTGGCGCTGGCCGCCGAGGGTGCCAACATCGTGGTCTGCGACCTGGGAGGAGGCGTTGATGGCAAGGGAGCCAGCACCTCTCTGGCCGACGCCACCGTTGACGAGTGCAAGAAGCTGGGCGTTCAAGCGGTTCCGCAGTACGGCAGCGTGGCGGATTTCAAGGCTGCGGAGGCCATGATCCAGGCCTGCGTGAGCAACTTCGGCAGGATAGACATCTTGGTCAATGTTGCCGGCATCGACAGGGCCAGAATGATCTGGAACCTCTCGGAAGAGGACTGGGACGTGGTGATAGCGGTCCATCTCAAGGGGACGTTCAACACCATCAGACATGCCGCCCCGCTGATGAGGGAGCAGAAGTACGGCCGGATCATCAACACCATCTCGGAGGCCTTTGTGGGAACAGTGGGGCACGTGAACTATGGGGCTGCCAAGGGCGGCATCACCAGCCTGACCTATGCCGTGGCCTGGGAGCTTGGCCGGTACGGGGTAACCTGCAACGCCATCTGTCCCAGGGCAGCGACCAGGATGACCATGGGGCCAGACGTGCTGGCCGGCTACAAGAAGAGGGTGGAATCCGGGCTGTGGACCAAAGAGAAGTACGATGAGGTAACCCATGTGGCTACCGCCGACTACCTGGCGGCTATTCCGGCTTACCTGGCCACCGACAAGGCCGGCCATATCAACGGCTGCATCTTCGGTGCGGCGGGGGCGTTCTTCTCCTACTGGGCGCCGTCAAAGGAGACCGCGATCTACAACAGGGACTGGGACACCTACGGGAAATGGACCATAGACGAAGTGGAGAAGTGCGTGCCGAATCTGCTCAAGGGCTACGTCAACCCGGCGCCACCAGAGGAGAAGGAGAAGAAATAGCAACTGCGCGCTTAGCCGCGGGCAGCAGGGAGAACTTGAGATAATAAGCGGTGGCTGCTTCTTGGAGAGGCAGCCACCGTCTAGTTCTTATCACAGAATACTCTGACCTAACAACGGCCCAGACAACACACGGTCAACAGAAGCCCTGATTACAAATGCCTAATCAGACTCCCTCCGTGGAGGAAACCTTTCCCCTCTTGATTTCCATAAGTACAAACTTGTATATTCCCCTGACGACGTGCCCACGAACCACAAAGCCGCATTTCTGGAAACACCTCTGCGCCCTTATGTTATCCTCCAAGGTGTGCAGGTATATCCTCTTGAGATGGTTCTTCCTGAAAACATGGTCTACCAGTGCAGTCACAGCATCACTACCGTATCCTTTGGCCCAATACTCAGGCTCCCCGATGAGGATGCCTAGCTCGGCTTCCCCTGAACGGTGATCAACATTGTAACAACTGCAATTGCCAATATGTTTGCCTTCCGCCGTTTCTATCGCATAGCGGTATGATCTCGAGTCTGGATAACGAAGCTCGTCACTGTAGCTAGCCAAATAGACAGAGAAAGGGACATCCAGTGGAAATGTGGCATCCAGATAAGCCAGGTCAGCATCCTTTTTCCACATGTAGTCGTCCCAGGCATCTTCCAGCCTTTTTTCGCGCAGTATCACCTTTTTGCCCTTTATCACGGATCTTTATCCTTTGCTACCTATAGTCAAGTCAGAGCAGTAGAATGCCGGAGTGAAAACTGACCCAACCCACCTTGCCTCGCGCCCGATGCCAGCAAGGTTGCTCAGCACTTGGTAAACGTTTCCCGAGACCACGGTGTCCTTCACCCGCCCAACTATCTCTCCTCTCTCCACTTTATACCCGAGGAGAACATTGCCACTGAACTCGCCACCCAGGACGTTAGTCTGCGCTGCCCCCATAAGCTGCTCTACCACCAGCCCCTCGCCCATATCTCGGAGCATGTCTTCGAAGCTAACCTGGCCCAGTTCAAAGACGAGGCTGCTGACCGAGGGCCCGGGTAGCCGCGTGCCACCATTTCTGTCTCCACTACCCGTGCTTTGAACGCCAGCCAGGCCAGCCGTCTGTAGGTCATACAAGAAATCCCCCACGACACCATTTGTGATGAGAAATGTCTTCTGGCTGGGCACTCCCTCGTCATCACAGGGACGGCTGGCAGGGCGGTGAACAACAGTAGCGTCATCTTTCAGGGATAGTTTCTCATCGAATATCTTCTCCCCTCGCCTATTCACCAGGGGAGACGCACCTTGCAGGACCATCTTCCCATTGAAAGCCACAGCCAGCGGGGCAATGAAAGCACTTACTACCCCATGAGGAGTGAAGATCACTGGCAAACGTCCGCTCGATACCGATGCCCGTCTCTTAGCCAGTTCGAGCTGATTGATTACCGAACTGGCGACCCGGCCAACGTCGTCAATCGGTCGGCACGAGCTTTCAGCATCGCCGACAAAGAGCATATCCGTGTCTCGAATAAGGTTACACCACAGACTGATGACAAAGGAGCTGCGACGGAATTCTGCCCTTCCACCCCGCGAGTTCAGAATTCGTACCGAAACGATGCTTCTGGCTATAGTCGCCTCACAGAGGATATCCGGTGTGTGCTCCCGAACCCTCAATATGAGGTCTTCACCAAGATTGACCATTTGTTTTGCTGTATAAGCTTCCACCCCAGGGTCGTAGATTTCCACCTTGGGATATGGCTGCGGCTCTGGGAGCTCAAACCTTGACGGTGTGCCGAATTGGGATACCGCGACCGCCCGCTCCACCAGCGAAGCCCTATCCTCAAGCCTGGTCGCCGTGGAGAACCCGATCCTCCCATGATGCACAATCCGAAGAGCTACCGATACACCCTGGCGGGTCTGCAACTGCTTTAGCCGGTTGGCCTCAAAGACCACCGGCATCTCCTCAAAGGAAACCAGGAAGACCTCGGCCTCTTCAGCAGCCTTCTTTGCTAGAGAAAGAAGCTCTTCCACTTCAGAAGTCCAGATTTGGTGCTATACTTTGGCATCTGGCGCTTCCCCACCCCGGTCACTTCCCTCCCACCAGACAACGCTTAATACGAATATGGGGACTGCCATTAGATACGGGCAGAGGGAACTGTTCCCCTTTGCCACAACCACCACCCTGATTCATCTCCAGGTCATTTCCAACAGCATCTATATTCTTCAGGGTATCAAAGACATTTCCCGTAAGGACTACCGGGCGCAACAGACCGTCCAGTTTCCCGTGGCGAATCCTGTAGGCCTCACCAGCAGAAAAAGTGAACATCTCCATGCTGGTGGTGCCCCCGTACCAGTTCTTAGCGTAGATTCCTTCCTCAATGTCACCGATCATCTCATCAAAGGAAGTCCGCTGTGGCTCAATAAAGGTGTTAGTCATGCGCACAATAGGAGGATAGTGGTAGTCTACTGCCCTGGCATTACCTGTTGTTGTCTCCCCCATCTTTGCTGCTGTCTGGCGGGAATGCAGCCTGCCCACTAGCACCCCTTCCTTGATTAAGTAGGTTCTGGTAGACGGTATCCCCTCATCGTCGTACTTATAGCTGCCTCTCAAATTGGGAACGGCTGCTCCGTCGACAATGTTCAAATGCTCGCCGCCAAACCTGCGTCCCAGGACCATTATTTCTTTCAGTCGCTCATTCTCATAGGTAAAGTCAGCCTCAGACAAGTGTCCGAAGGCTTCGTGAGTGAAGACTCCGGCCAGCACGGGATCCAGAACCACGCAATACTCCCCGCTCTTCGCCTGCGGTGCGGTAAGCAATCCTACTGCCCGCCGCGCAGTCTCCCCTACCTGTTGATGAAGCCCCTCTATCTGCGTGAAATCCCCCCTGCTTCCCAGGCTTAGTCCAGCCTGCTGGATGTCACCACCATCCCTGGCAATGACGGTAATCCGAAGAGAAAGATCGCTGTTCTTTTGCTCAATGTAGCTGCCCTCTGAATTGGCGAAAATGGCCCTCTTCCTTTTGTCTCCGTAGCCAATAATGGAGGTCTCAATCTTGGGGATGCCCCAGATCACGTCATTGTATTCATCCAGGAGACGTTTCTTTTCGGCTAACGAGATAGACCTGCTGTCTTTCTCCGCCGCCTCTTCGACAAAATCCACCACAGGATTGGCTGAAACCAACTGGCTAACATCTCTTCCCACCAGCTTCGCCTGCTTCACTGCCAGATCAACCTTTGCTCGCAGGTTAGCCGGATCATTGAAGCTGACAAAGCCCCACCCCCCCCTCACCAATGCCCGCACGCTACCCCCAAAACTGGCGGGTTGGCTGATGTCATCCAGTTCCCTTCCACGATACTGGATGCGGGTAGCTTCGCTCTCTTCCAGGCGAATCTCTACATATTCAGCATCATGGAGTTTCAGTGCTTCAGTAATCTGATCCCTATACAAGTCAAACCTCCAGCGCCATGAGAGTACTGGGAAACATCCGTTAGCCCAGAGGCACTCACCACAGCCCAGGCGGTAGCAGTCAATAGTCTATTAGCCGAGAACTGCATTGTCAATTAGGAGATGTGCGATGCGAGCTTTTGATAGATGCGATCCCGTGTGGCAACGCATTGTGGTATTGGAGTGCCAGACGTCATGACCGAAAGGGCACGAAACCAGGCGAGAGTCGATGCCGAAAGACAGCACAACAACCGACTACGAAGTGGGCGGCACCGTGTTGGATCCATTGTGGGTCAGTGTCCGGTGCCGCCTCGAAGGATCGCCTCTCCCCTTTCGTTTGCTCTACGGGAAGACCTGACGCAGGCCGTGGTACCGGAGCACGGTTTGGGCCACGTTGATGCCTGAGTCTATTGCCTGCTGGATGCCAATGCCCCGTCCACCGGCGTCACAGCCAACGTAGAACAGCCCCCGCACCGGAGCCTTGATGGAGGGTTTGTGACGACCACATTGCCCCACTATCTGTCCCAGACCGATGCACTCCCCGCCCTGGCCTGGCAGCACCTGGTCACGGGTAAGGGCAGAGACATCGTGTGATGAGTAGCCTTCTTTTGACTCGATGTGGTCTTTCAGATCGGGAAAGGCTTTGAACATCATCTCGTCTACCTTGTCCCACCAGGCCTGGTTCTCTTTCCTGGTCATCTGCGGGTCGGCCGGGCACCATGTCCCTGTCAGTATGATCTGCTTACCAGGTGGAGCCGCGGCCGGGTCATAATTCGAGGGGACCTCAATCCAGACAGAAATTTCCTTAGGGATATCGCCTGACTCGGTCTTCAGCCACCGCTCCAGTGTCCAACCGGTCTCATCGGAGAATAGGCAGGCACTTGGCTCGTTAATCACCTTCTTGTCCAGGAAATAGCGGACACCCATCATTGCCCAGGAAGGAACCAAATCCTTTACATAATGTACATAGGATTTGTCGAACTGCTCCTCGCCGACCAGCTTGAGCACCGTGGGCTGGATGCCAGCATTGCTGACCACGATGGGGGACTGGAAGACACCCTTGCTGGTGATCACGCCGGTGACCCTGCCTTGATCCACGGTGATTTTCTCCACCCTGGCGCGCGTGATCATTTTGCCGCCGTATTCTTCTACCGCCTGGGCGATGGCCTCGGCGACGTGGCCAATGCCACCTTTGCCGAAGACTCCACCTCCACGGAGGAAGACGGCCTGAACAGTCCTCAGGGCCTCTGAGGCAGCCACCAGGTCCAGCGGCACCATAAAGCAACCGTCGGAGATAAAGTTGAGGAAGCTGTACACTCCGCGGGGCACCTTGTAACGGCCGAGCCACTCCTGGAAGCTGATGTCGTCCAGGGCGTCGATGTCCTGTGGACTGATGGAGATCAGGTCGGTTAAGAGCGTGATGGCATCGTCCTTCTCTTCTTCCCTGACCTCCAGCCAGGCGAAGGTGGCATCGGGGTCGGGGGTGGAACCCTGCGGCCCGATGGCGTACTGCCCGGAGGAGTTCCTGTACCTGCTGCCGTTCTCTGGAGCTATTATCAACTCCGCCCGATCCTCGACCCCCAGCTCTTTCAGGATAGCCTCGTGGAGGTTGTCCTGTGCTGGGGCACTGTGGACTAACCAGGCGGTGTGAGTGAATCCCTTTTTGGAGATGGACATGGCTTTGCCCGCAGCCTTGGCATTCTTTTCCAGGAGCAATACGTTCAGTCCCCGCTTTGCCAGCAAGGCAGCACAGGTACTGCCTCCAAACCCAGCCCCAACTACAATGACATCATAGGATTTTTCTGCCATTTCCTTCACTCCTTTGCTTTATTGGAGGTGGATCGCTACGGCGACTCGGCCCATAGATTTGCAAAATCCGGAATGTGGGGACAGAGCTTTAGCTTTATCCGTCCCGTTCCAAGAGGGCAAAGACCATCTCCTCCAATTCTGTTTGTTTTGCCACTGTCATCGAGCGCCTATTCCAGGTACGTTTTAATGTACTTCTCCATCTCTGAAGTGGGTCTCCACCACTTCTTAACCCCTATATCCTCAGCCACTTTGTTAGCCCCTAAATAGCCAGGCCCCCCCAGCACCAGCCCCCCAGGGTAAGTAGAGGCGCCACAGACGTAAAGCCCCTCGATGGGCGTCTTCGTGCTGGAGCAATCCTCGTTGGGACGGAAGCGGCCCAACTGGATAGGCATGTAGTCGCCGTGCTTTATAGCGCCGCGGCGCATGTTCGGGAAACGCGTCTCGATGTCCTTAGGCGTCTCCATGTTAGTGGCAATTATTTTCTCCCGCTTGACATTAGGGGCCACCCTCTGCCATTTGGCCAGGATAGCCTCCTGTAGCTCCTTGCCCCGCTTCTCCCAGCCACCCTCTAATTCGTAGGGGGCATGCATCTGGAAAAACGAAATATGCTTGCCAGGCTTGTCGCTCAGGTGGGGGTCGAAGAAGCTCTCGCAGGTGGCATGGCCGCCAAAGTTCTTGACATCGACTTTGCCAGCCACCACTTTGTCCCAATGGGCCAGAAGCTGGTCTGTGCCCTCAATGCCAAAGACCACCATGAAGGCCTCGTTGATCCAGGGATCATCGCACTTGTAGCGCGGCGGCTCCTCGGTAGCAATGTGCACGGTGTTGTAGCTCCACTTGTCGTACTTCCAGCCTTGCACTGACTGCTTTAGCGTCGCTGGTATGTTCTCTGCTCCCACCAGGTCCAGGAAGGTGGTGTGCGGGTCCAGGGTGGACATGACCACTTTGCTGCGCAGGGTGCGGCCCTCGGCAATATGGACGCCGGCAACGCGGCCCCTTTCCATCAAGATCTTGTCCGCTCCAGCGGCCTCCAGAATCAGGCCCCCAGCTTTGACGATTTCTCGCGCCAGGGCGCTGCCAAACTTGTGCGAACCTCCATAGCAGTAACACTTGTTCATCCCACGGTCGATTAAGAGAGGCACAAAGAAACCAATGCCAGTCTCCCTGGGGTCCAGCCCCCACTGGCAACTGGCGTATAGAAAGAGGGCCCGCACCCGGTCATTCTCGAAGGTGTTGCTGATAATCTGCAAGGGGCTTTGCTCAATAAGCTCCAGCATCTCCGCCCCAACCTTGGTGCGCTGCAGCGCTACGATCATGTCCACTGGAGACATAGGAGGGACATAGGTGGCCGGCGCCACTATATCGCTGACTATCTTCCGCCAGCTTCGCATTACCTTGCCGAAGGCCGCCGCATCCTTGTAGGAGAACTTGCTGATAGAGTCCTTTGTGTCCTCAATCATGCGTGTCAAGAGCAGCGACGTCCCGTCCTCGAACACCATGCCTGTCTGGGCGTTAGGCTTGATCCAGGTGAGTGCCGGACCGTCCAGATCGAAGTCCCTGATGACCGGCATATAGTCCACCATCATGTGATAGACGACGTGGGGGCTAGAGGAGTAGCAGGGATACATGATCTCCTCCGTGGCCAGCCCCCCTCCAATCTCCCAGCGGCGCTCCACCAGAGCCACCTTCACCCCTGCCCTGGCCAGATAGGCTGCTGCTATCAACCCGTTGGGCCCCCCGCCTATGACAACGACGTCGAACTCCGACTCCTGGGGGAACTCTTTGAACATCTTGGGGAATTGGTCTAGAGTCATTATAGCCTCCTACTTATCCCACTTTATCTCGCCTATTTCGGTGGTACGGCCGAAATCTTGCCCTGCTGCGGTATGTACCACGGCGAGGGGTACCACCACTCGGCGCTGGGTTGAGCGATCCCGTCCTCGATCAGGATGTGCATCAAGTTGTACGGTATGGCCATCAGGCACAGACCCCCGGGATGCCCCATCGTCTGATGACAGTGATACAGGCCCTCGATGGGAGTACGGTAGCGCGCCATCTCCGGTATGGGGCTGTTCACCCATAGCTGGTCCTGGCAGTGGCGTCTGCCGCACCAGGTGCCCCCGATGAGCCCGGTGTTACGAAACTCCACCTCCCGCCCTGTCGCCGACCAGAAGTGAAGGATATTGCTCTCATCGAGGCCTTCCAGCATCTGGCTGTAACAACTGATCATGTATTGATCCATGCTGTCCTTGATCTTGTCCTGGGCATCCTCACCCTCCTTGTGGTAGTCCGGTGGGGTAACACCCATCTCAAAGGGCGGGTGCAGATACCCCTTAGGATGGTAGTATTCCCGATCTGTAGGGTCCCAGCTTTGGGGTGGGGTTTGGAACCAGAACGCCCTCTCCGGTGGCACCGTAGGGTTGCCCTTTCGGCCGTCTACGTCGGCCAGCGCCTCATAATAGATTTCCCGCGAGTCACAGGGGTAGATGCCGCACTGGGGGCTCTTCCAGGGGCCTACGCCGCGCTCTTCACCTATGTTGGCGAATTTGCGCTGGAAGCGTAGAGGCTTCTTGGTCATAACGTGGCTCACATACAAAGTGCCCCCCTTGAGGCTGATATCCTTTATCTTCTGGCTGAAGCCGGGGTCCAGGTGCTTCGGTCCGACCAGCTTGAGAAAGGTCTGATGGACATCCACCGCAGCGATGACCGCCTTGTTAGCCCAAATCGTCCTGCCACCCGGCGCCGCAGTCTCCCTCAATCTCACCCCTACCGCCCGCCCGTCCTGGACAATGATCTCATCCACAGGGCAGCAGGTGCGTATCACAGCGCCGTGGTGCACCGCACAGCGATGTATGGCGTGGAAATAGGCATGCAGTCCGCCGCGGGGGATGCTACCGCCGCCAGTCACCGGCAGCATCAGGAGCCAGACACAGGCAGAGGCCGGGATAGCCACGCCTTCCCAGTGAGCTGTGGCCCCTGACCACCAGGCTGCGCCCGCCATCGCTACCTTGAACTGCTCTGTCTCGAGATGTTCGTCCATCAGCTCGAACATGGTCATCTCACGCAGCTCCGGCGTCCAGACGTCCGGCTGGAACTGCTTATACACCTGCATGTAGGGGGTGTTCTCGTCTGTCACCTCCACCTCTGGGGGGTGGGGTGGGCACCAGAAGGTGGCCCGCAGCAGCTCCTGGGTAAAGGGCGGATCACCCAGCATGCCAGCCAGCTTGGCCCAGCCCAACTGGTCTTTTTCGCTGGTGGGCCTCCAGCCATCAGTGCAGGCCAGGGCAGTGTAGGCCGGAGTGGTCATATCCCTCGGGTCCCAGGACATGCGGAAGCCATATTTGTCAAGCTCCAGTTGTTCAAAGCCCGGAGCTGGTGCGGCATACATCAGCATGGCATGGGGATAGACGCGCAATCCGGCCAGGGGCTCGGCGGTCTCGCAGGCCCCGCCAGCCTCTGTCCTGTCTTCCAGCACACAGACGCGGAGACGGCACTTGGCCAGATATGCCGCTATCGTCATCCCGTTGGGCCCCCCGCCTACTACCACAACGTCATATCTCTCGTCCTTGCTCATGGATACCCCCTTTCCAGCAGACAGTTTTACCTCGGTTAGCTATTTACCTCGGTTGCCTATTTAGTCGCCATGGGACATACAAGAATACACTGATTTCCCGAAAACTGGCAAGTGGTGGTGGCCAAGCATTACCCCCTGCAAAACGCCCCGGAAGGCCGCGCTACTGAAGTGTGCTACTTCTATTTATGCCTGGGGGGCACGGGGTTGGTTCTTCCACAGTGGGGGCACTGGATAGTGTCGCTCTTGAACTCCGGGGGCACCCTCAACTTCGTGCCGCATTCGCAGTTGACCAGCCTGTGTTCGCTGAACTTCCACAGCATGTCGGAGGTCTCCCTCGCCCGCTCGATCTTATCTGCTTCCCCTGCTAAAGCTTCGGGCTCGGGCGTGACCGCCATAACACTCACCACACCAAGAGCCGAAGCCGGAATCACCCCCTTGCCGGATCGGTGAAATTGCTGGTAGGACTTGTCATAGTCCGTCAGTGAGGCGCCCCCGGCCATACTCCGCAGTATTCTTATCCTCTCCGAGATCGGAGGGTGGGTGCTGGTCCAGTCGCTGGCTGCCCTTCCTTCGCTGCGGAAGGGATTGATGATGTACATCGGCGCGGTGGCCTTATTCGCTGATTTCAACTGGGCGGTGGAAGCGGCTATCTTCTCCAGTGCTGAGGCCAGTCCCTCCGGGTACCTGGTGTACAGCGCCCCCGAGGCGTCAGCCAGATATTCTCTCCTTCTGGAAATGGCGAAGTAAATCAGTTGCGCCAGGATTGGCGCTATTATCATCAAGACAATAGCTACCACAATGATGACCACCTGCCCCCCGCCCCCTCCCCGCCCCCCCCGACGCCCGCCCCGCATACCCCCGTAGATCATGATTCGCGAGGCGTACCAGGCCAGAATGACGATGGTCCCCAGGAGGATACTGCAAAGCGACATCAACAGGACATCGCGGTTCTTTATGTGGGATATTTCGTGGGCGATGACGCCTTGCAGCTCATCGCGGTTCAGTTTCTGTAGCAGCCCGGAGGTGATGGCCACCGAGGCCCGGTTGGGGTCCCGTCCCGTGGCGAAGGCATTCAGTGCCGGGTCGTCGATGATATAGATGTCCGGCATCTTCTCCAGCCCGGAGGCGATCTTCATCTCCTCCACCACGTTGTACAGACGGGGGTTGTCGTCGCGGCTTATCTTCCTTGCCCGCGACATCGAGAGCAGGATACTATCTCCCTGGAAGTAGGCCACCAGATTCAGTATTGCCCATATCACCAGAGCGATAGCCAGTCCGCCGATGCCGCTGCCCAGGAAGGCTGCACCCAAAACATAGCCCAGCAGGAGCAGCAGCCCCGCTATCATGGCTACCAGCACTATTGACCTGATCTGGTTAGACCTGATCTGTTCCCACATGCCTCACAGTCTCTTATCGTGCCGCTTAACAACCGAGATTCTGATCCGCCGCAGGCGGGGAAGAATGACACCTATGGGCGCTGTCACCCTGATCCTTCCTGAAGGGGGAAGCAGAAGGGTCGCGCGTTACGAAGCACTGGTGCAGTGTCTCTGAAAAGACCTACCAATATAGTCACCCGGTCATTCCTGTCATTCCCGCGCAAGCGGGAATCCAGAAGGCGACAATACATCAGGCGAAGCTGACCTTGGGTACTTCCCTCTCCGCCGGCACGGTGATCTCGAAGAACTCGCTCATCTTGAAACCCGTCATGCCCGCCACCATGTTAGAGGGAAACATCTGAATCTTGTTGTTATAGCCCATGACCGAGTCATTGTAGAACTGGCGGGAAAAGCTAATCCGGTTCTCCGTCGCGGTCAACTCTTCCTGGAGGGCCAGGAAGTTCTGGTTGGCTTTCAGGTCGGGATATCTCTCCACCACCGCCAGCAGCCGGGCCAAAGCCCCACCCAGCTCACTCTCGGCCTTGGCCTGGGCGCCCACGCCGGTGCCGATGGCCCTCTGGGCCAGGTTGCGGGCGTTTGTCACTGCTTCCAGAGTCTCCCGCTCGAACTTCATGTAGCCTTTGACTGTCTCCACCAGATTCGGTATCAGGTCATGCCGCCTTTTGATCTGGACATCAATCTGCGACCAGGCGTTCTTCACCTGATTGCGCCGCCTTACCAGGCCGTTGTAGATCAACACAAACCAGAGGGCAAGGATTACGAGGATGCCGACGACAACGTACACTGCAACCATAAAAACACCTCCAAAAATGAATTGGGGCTATCCCTCAGCTTCGAAGGCCTCTCCTAGAAAGCGAATCATCCTTGTGGGTTTAGCTTCCGTGGCGCCGGCGGGTTGGGTGGTTCTGGTTTGGGCTATGACCTGGCTGAGTTCACCGTGGTCAAACCATATCCCGTCCCTTCGGGGACAGACATCAACCAGCACCCTGGGTTGGGAGCCAAGACCCACTTTTAGCATCTTCTCTCCGCATATCGGGCATCGCCTGGCCTTTTCCACCACCTCCTCCGCAGGCAAGGCCATGATCTCGTCCATGGTCAGGACCGCCCCATCCCTCGCCAGGCGTTCCGCCAGCAGTTCCAGCTCCCCGGCATCAAACCAGACCCCCAGGCATCTGGTGCAATGGTCGAGCTCAATCTTCTGGAACTCCGCCACCACCATTACCCCCTTACATGCCGGACACTCCACGGCTTTCCCCCTTTGATACTAAGTGCCGCTCAACTCTGCCTCAGGTTGAAACGTAATATCGTCCATTATATCACAGCACGCCAGTCCTTTGTGTGGCCTTTATGACCAGTGGTGGAGTCCAACTGTAATGCTTCAGTCGTTTTCGGACAAAACGACCCTGCCAAAATGTTAGACCCCGACCTCGATTTTGGTCAACTCACTCAGTCTGTTCACCTCCTTGCGCTTGGCGGCGGCTGCCTTTAG
>VGOE01000005.1 GCA_016876035.1 Chloroflexota bacterium | reverse complement strand
GGGCGCCTCCGACAGCACCACCTTCACCGGCAGCTACACTCTAACCCAGGCCGATATCAACGCCGGCCAGGTGGACAACACGGCTACCGCCACGGGTAAGGACCCTGGCAACAACGATGTGACCAATCACGGCTCCAAGACGGTCACCATCCCCCCAGGTGAAGTCCATATCCATAGTGAAGAATGGCACCCTGGATATGACGGTGGTAGCTCCTGACGACCAGGCCAACCCGGGCGATAAGATCAACTACACCTTCACGGTGACCAACACCGGCAATGTCACCCTGACCAATGTCGTGGTGACCGATCCCAAGGTAACGGTACAGGGTGGCCTCATTGCCTCTCTGGCTCCCGGTGCCTCCGACAGCACCACCTTCACCGGCAGCTACACCTTAACCCAGGACGATATCAACGCTGGCCGAGTGGACAACAGCGCTACGGCAGTGGGCATACCGCCGACCGGCCCCGAAGTGACCGATACCGGCTCCAATACGATCACCTTCAAAGAGCCTCCACCCATCCCGGTCCAGGCAGTTCCTGGCCTATCCCGGTGGGGGATGATTGCCATGGCAATCATCTTCGGTGGGTCCCTAATCTGGATAGTGAGGAGAAGGCTCGCCACCGGCGTCAGGTAATGTAGAAGATAACTGGTGCTCCGTTAACGTGAGGTTCTTCTCCGCCCCAAGCGGAGAAGAACCTCACTCATTATGCCCAACTAGCGCTTACTTGCCGAAATGACAGTCACCTTGATCCACGAAGTGCGCCCCCCTCTCCGCCTGCGGCGGCTCAGGGTGACAGGTGACAGCGTCCATATATGCCATTCTGAGCGGAGCATGTCATTCTGAGCCGTAGGGCAGGTTTCCCAACCTGCCCGCCCGCGATGGTCAAGTGACAGCCGGTAGGGTGGGCTCGGCCTACCAATTCCGCTGTCATTCTTCCGAAAATAGGCGCTCAGGCTCGCGGCACCAATGGCAAGACGAACTCCTTCCATTGCCAGCGCACAGCCATTTTCCTACTTCGTGGTGCCCATGTAAATGGGCATGACGGATTCCCGCTTCCGCGGGAATCCAGGAACCCTGTGACGGCAGCCTGCCTCGTCATTTTCGTTCTTTGGCGGTGCTGGTGTGAGCCAGCATGGGTGATTCTGAGCCAAGTATGTCATTCTGAGCGGAGTGAAGAATCCCGGCTGCTACGCGGAACTATATAGCTACCTGCCAGTGCTTTCCTCCCTCTCCCCCTTGGCGAGGGGGGTTGATTAATAACCGCTGTAGGTTTATAGTGGGGGTGTGGAAGACTCGCATGAGGCGCTCCTCTATGACAGGCTCCCCGGTTCCCGGGTGCGCTGCCATGTCTGTCAGTGGCGCTGTGCTATCGGCCCCGGCAAGCTCGGGGTATGCAAGATGCGCCAGAACAAGGATGGCAAGCTCTACACCCTGAACTATGCCCGGGTCTCCTCAGTCGCCGCTGATCCCATCGAGAAAAAACCTCTCTTCCATTTCTTCCCTGGCACCCAGGTCTTCTCCCTGGGCAGTTGGGGGTGTAATTTCCACTGCCAGCACTGTCAAAACTGGCAGATCTCTTGCACCGAGCTGCCTTCGGGTTCCGGCCCTGACCTGATCCTCCCCCAGGCCGCCATAGACTCGACCAAGCGCCGCCATTGCCAGGGTATCGCCTGGACCTACAATGAGCCAGCCATCTGGTTCGAATACACCCTGGATTCGGCCAGGCTGGCAAAGGAAAGCCATCTCTACACCGTCTATGTCACCAACGGCTACGCCACGCCGGAGGCGCTGGATGCCATCGGCCCCTATCTTGATGCCTGGAGAGTGGACATCAAAGGCTTCTCCGATGAACTTTATCGCCGCTTGGCCAAAATATCGCAGTGGCGGGGCATCCTGGAAGTCGCCAAGCGTGCCAAAGAGAAATGGGGCATGCACGTCGAGGTGGTCACCAATATCATCCCCACCATGAACGACGATGAGGAGCAACTGAGGGGGATAGCCACCTGGATCAGGGACGACCTGGGAGAGCTAACGCCCTGGCATGTCACCCGCTTCTATCCCCAGTACCGCATGGATCATTTGCCCCCCACCCCGGTAGCCACCCTGGAACGGGCCGTGGCTATCGGAAAGCAGGAGGGGTTACGTTTCATCTACACGGGAAACGTGCCCGGTCACGCCAACGAGAGTACCCTGTGTTATTCCTGCGGCCATCTGGTCATAGACCGGGTAGGCTACCATACCCGTTTGGTCGGCTTGCAAGATCAAGATTCCAGATGCAAGTTTTGCGGTGCTGACCTCAATATCAGGAGAAGCGCCGCTGAAGGGAGGGGATAGATGAGTCCTGACGGTGAGAAAAAGAAGAAAGAACTGCATCCCGTGGTTCGCCTGGCCAAGGAGACAGTGGAAAGCTACGTCAGAGAAAGGCGGCTGCCTCGTCCTAAAGAACTTGCCCCTGAGATGAAGGAGCGCGCCGGCGTATTCGTTTCCATAAAAATGCACGGCGAACTCCGAGGCTGCATCGGCACCTTCGAGCCTGCCACAACAAACGTGGCTGAGGAGATCATCAATAATGCTGTAAGCTCGGCCACCCGTGATCCTCGTTTTCTTCCAGTGAATACTGCTGAGCTTCCTCACCTGCGTTACAGTGTGGACATTCTCACCCCGCCGGAGCCAGTGTCGGGCCCTGATCAGCTTGATCCGAAAAGATATGGGGTCATTGTGCAGAGCGGGGGGCGCAGGGGGCTTCTCCTCCCCGATTTGGAAGGGGTTAACACCGTAGAGGAACAAATCGATATTTGCCGCCGCAAAGCGGGCATTCCAGCCCGCGAACCTGTGAAATTGTATCGCTTCGAGGTCAGAAGATACTCCCAAGAGTAGGCGATCCTCGCCCTACTTGAACCTGGGCGTCTGGCCTGTGTCACGCCTGACGACATGATGGACCGGAGAAGTGACAGGCTTGCAGGGCAACATATCCCGCGAACCAAATTGACTGCATGAGTGAGGGGGAACTATAATCCTTAAAGGCCTCATGTTTAATCCTTGATGAAAGGGGGGCAGTACCTTGGCACTCGAGACTGTGAAGGTGCCTCTAGCTGGAAAGATAATGGAAGTCCATGTAAGTGTGGGAAGCCGTATTAGTGAAGGAGATGTCCTCTGTGTCTTGGAATCGATGAAGATGGAGAATCCCATACTCTCTCCCGTTTCAGGCGTGGTGAAGGAGATCCAGGTTTCCTCGGGTCAAACAGTTAAGACAGGGATGGTAATAGCCATCATCGAGTATTGAGAAGGAGTTGCTCCAGGCGGAATGTTATGATTCGCCCGCCGGGCTTGGCTGAGCCAGGAGTGCATCTATAGCAAGACCGTATAAATGCTGATTGGAGTTATCGGAGGAGGTCAGTGCTCTGCCAAAGACGCTGAGCTTGCTGAAGCGGTGGGGCGGGGACTGGCCAGGCGAGGAGTCACTTTGGTATGCGGTGGGCTTTGGGGGGTGATGGAGGCGGCCTGCAAAGGGGCGAAGTTGGCGGGAGGCACGACCATAGGTATCCTGCCTGGAGATGATCGCCATGCAGCTAACCCCTATGTAGATATCCCCATAGTTACGGGCCTCGGTCAGGCGCGCAACGTCATCGTAGTCAAGTCGTCTCAGGCTATAATCGCCATTCACGGTAGCTACGGCACTCTTTCTGAAATCGCTTCCGCCCACCAGAGCGGTATTCCCGTGGTCGGAATAAACACGTGGGGCTTATTCATAGATGGGCAAACAGATGCTTCCATAGTCCCGGCGGAGGACGCTGAGGACGCAGTGGAGAAGGCTATTGATCTTGCCAAGGCTCTGGAGAAGAAGGCCTAGAATCGTGAAGTCGAAACCATCAGCCATTGCGGACATTAAGGCCAGGGAAATCCTCGATTCCAGAGGTAACCCCACAGTTGAGGTTGAGGTGGTCCTGGCCGACGGCACTGTGGGGGTGGCCGCTGTGCCCTCCGGGGCAAGCACCGGTATTCATGAGGCGGTGGAACTGCGCGACGGGGACAAGAAACGGTTTAATGGCTTGGGTGTGCTTAAAGCAATAGCCAATATTCATGAACGCCTTCGCCCGGCCATACTTGGCATGTCCGCCCTGGAGCAGGCTGCTGTGGACCAAAGGATGATAGGCCTTGATGGCACCCCTGATAAGTCCAGGCTAGGGGCCAATGCTATCCTGGCGGTATCATTAGCTGTAGCTCACGCCGCTGCCAGATTCTCAGGCGTCCCCCTATATCGCTATCTCGCTGCTGATGAGGCACACACTCTGCCTGTGCCGCTGATGAATATCCTCAACGGGGGTAAACATGCGCCCGGTTCCACTGATATGCAGGAATTCATGATAGTCCCTGCTGGCGTAGGGAGCTTCGCCGATGCCTACCGGGCCGGCAGTGAAATCTACTCTGCCTTACGATCGGTGCTGAGGGGAAAAGGACTGAACACCAACGTCGGGGATGAGGGTGGGTTTGCCCCTTCGCTGCAATCGAACAGGGAAGCCGTGGAGTTGATCCTGGCTGCTGCTGAGATGGCGGGCTACCGTCCCGGCAGGGACTGCTTCATCGCCCTGGACCCCGCGGCCAGTAGCTTCTATCAAGACGACGAATACGTGCTGGCCAGAGAAGGGAAAAGGCTTAGCAGCCAGGAGATGGTTGATTATTATGCTGGATGGGTGTCAGATTACCCGATTGTCAGCATTGAGGACGGCCTGGCAGAGGACGATTGGCAGGGCTGGCAATCGCTGCAACGGAAGCTGGGCCAGAAAGTCCAGCTTGTGGGGGACGACCTCTATGCTACCAACATGCAGCGCCTGGAGCGTGGTGTGGCTGCGGGGGCCTCTAATTCCATCCTCATCAAGCCGAATCAGGTAGGCACTTTGACAGAGGCCATCGCGGTGGTCAGGAGAGCACATGAGGCAGGCTGGACCACCGTGATCAGTCACCGCTCCGGCGAGACCGAAGACACCACCATAGCCGATCTGGCTGTAGCCCTGAACACGGGCCAGATAAAAGCTGGCGCCCCCTGCCGCTCAGAACGCACCTGCAAATACAACCGCCTCCTCAGGATAGAAGAGGAACTGGGCTCAAACGGCCATTACGCTGGGAAGGCGGCCTTTCTCAAGCTTAGGGAGCAAAGATGGAAATAGTCCCGGGCATACATCAGCTAAAGCTACCAGCACCGGTCCCCAACGCTACGCTGGCTGATGTCAACGCCTACCTCATCCAGGGGCAAAACGGCTGGCTTCTGGTAGACACTGGCTGGGACACCAGGAAGGCCTTCTCTGCCCTGGAGAATCAACTTGGCCAGATCGGTGTCGGTCTTGACAGCCTCAGCCAAATAATTATTACTCACTTCCATCCCGACCACTTTGGACTGGCGGGCAAGCTGAAACAGCTATCCAATGCCAAGGTCGCCCTGCATCAGCTAGAGAAAGACTTCATCGATTCCAGATACGTAAACATGGATGCCCTGCTGGCTGAAACGGCCGGGTGGCTTCGCCTCCATGGCGTACCCGACGAGGAACTGCCTCGGCTTCAGAAGGCTTCCCTGGAGGTAAGGAAATATGTGCTCCCTATCTCGCCTGAGATAACCCTCCACGGCGGTGAAAGGATTTCCCAAGGCCCTTTCAATTTCGAAGTTATATGGACACCCGGTCATTCCCCAGGACATGTTTGCCTTTATGAGTCGAAGCGGCGGATCTTGCTCTCCGGTGACCACCTGTTGCCCACCATATTCCCTAATGTCGGTCTGCATCCCCAGTCGGGGAAAGACCCTCTCCGCAATTACCTTCATTCTCTGACAGTTGTGGAACAACTGGATGTTGATCTCGCCCTTCCGGCGCACGAGTATCCCTTTCCCAACGTCAGGCAAAGGATCAGAGAGTTGCGTCTTCACCAGGAGGAAAGAAAGGCAGCCATTATCAATGTCTTGAAAGAAGGGGCACAGACAGCCTACCAGGTATCTTTCAAGATCCCTTGGATAGTAAACGGCGTTACTCTGTCCTTTGAACAGCTCCTTCCCTTGGACAAGCGGCTGGCCGTCATGTCGGCCCTTGCCCACCTGGAACCGCTATGTGATGAGGGAAAGGCGCAAAGGTATCGCCGCAACGGCATACTTCTCTATAGCGCAGCGGGGGCTAAATGAGGCTCGCCGCTGTCACCATCTCTGTTTCTGACGGAATTGCAGCGCCGCCGGGCTACAAAAGTCGTCCACTACGTTCGGGACTTTTGCTATTGACGCATTGGTGCTATCATATTTCAGGATGCAGGTGTCTCGCAGTTATGACCCTGAAGAAGGAAATCCTGATTAAGTATTGACACCACATCTGGCACGAAGGCAGGGACTCCCTGGATATGGTATTATGCCAAGGTGTGGTCAACGAGTAGTAGGCAAGCAGGAGACTGTATGAAAGGTAACTCTTATGGGCTCGGTGCGTAAGTGGCGCCAGAAGAAAATGGCAAAACACAAGCACAAGAAGTTGCTCAAGAAGACCCGCTGGGCAAGACGACATAAGTAAATCTGTGCTCGGGAAAACCAGCATATATACGTTTTAGGCTGCCATAGGCAGTTCTCTGTGGCGTAATGTCCCAAATTGATCATAAGCAAAGAGGGTAAGGATATGGCTACCAAAATCGGGATCAATGGCTTTGGACGCATCGGCAGGCTGGCTCTTAAAGCAATCATGCAGAACTATCCCCAGAAGCTGCAAGTGGTGGCTATCAACGACCTGACCGATGCCGAGACTAATGCCCATCTCCTCAAGTACGACAGCACCTACGGGATTTATCCGGGCAAGGTCGAGGCAAGCGGGGACTTGATGGTCGTCGATGGCCAGAAGGTAAAGGTGCTAGCAGAACGGGACCCTGGCAAGATCAGGTGGGTTGACTACGGGGTCGAGGTCGTCATCGAGTCCACCGGGCTGTTCACCGACGGAGCCAAGGCAGCCGCCCATTTCCAAGGTGGGGCCAAGAAGGTGATCATCTCGGCACCAACCAAGGGCGAAGATATTACCATTGTCCTGGGTGTCAATGAGGACAAGTACCAGCCCGCCAAGCACCGCGTCCTTTCCAACGCTTCCTGCACCACCAACTGCATTGCTCCGGTGGTCAAGGTCCTGCACCACAACTTCGGGTTGAGCAAGGGCTTGATGTCCACCATTCACGCCTACACCAATGATCAGAGGATACTGGACATGTTTCACCGCGACCTCCGCCGCGCCCGAGCGGCTGCCCTGAACATCGTCCCCACCACCACCGGCGCCGCCACCGCCGTGACCCAGGTCATACCCGAGCTAAAGGGCAGACTTCACGGAGTTGCCTTCAGGGTTCCTGTTCCCACAGTATCGCTGTGCGACCTGGTGGCTGACCTGGAGAAACAGGTCACCGCCGAGGAAGTGAATAAGGCTTTCCGCACAGCCGCTGAGGGTTCGCTCAAGGGCATCATGGAGTATTGCGAAGAGCCGCTGGTGAGCAGTGATTTCAGGGGCAACTCTGCCAGCTCCATTGTAGATGCTCTTAGCACCATGGTGATCGCCGGCAATATGGTGAAGGTGCTTGCCTGGTATGACAACGAGTGGGGCTATAGCTGCCGTATGGCCGATCTCATCAGCTATATTGCTGATAAGGGCCTGTAGCTGGTCCTGGGCCAACTTCAGCCTAAACAATTTTCGGTTGGGGACGGCATGTCGATCCGGATACTCCGTAGCTTAGCGTTCTGCCTCGCCAGTCCCCGTCAGCACCGGAAAGGGATAAGCCTTGGAGAGAGAACAGTTTGAAGAGTTAGTAGCCACGGCATTGAGTGAGCTGCCCGAGGAGTTTCGGGATATGCTGGACAATGTCGATGTGACGGTGCAAGACTATCCTACCCGGGCGCAACTCGGCAGGACACGACCCGGCATGACCCTGCTCGGCCTTTATGAAGGAGTGCCTCAGATAGAACGCACCAGAGGATACAGCATGGTGCCGCCGGATAAGATAACCCTTTTCCAAAAGCCCATTGAGTACAAGTGCCACAGCGACAAAGAGATTGCCGCCGAGATACGAAGGGTTCTCCAACATGAAATAGCCCACCACTTCGGCTTCGATGAGCAGTCATTGCGGAGGATAGAATCCAGAGGTCGTGGGCGGAAGGACAGGTGATGTCCTTGGCTATAACCCCACTACCCCCCACGAGACTGAGATTGTTTATCAACGCAGTCGTGTCACCCTGAGCCGCCGCAGAGCTTGTGAAGAAATGCGGGCCGTAGCTTCGGCAACTCACGATTTCCAGCTTTGAAGGGGCACTAAATTCACAGCCTCTGAGGCGGACTCCTCAGAATCACCCATGCTGGCTCATGCCAGCACCACAAGACATGAAAGCGGCGGGCTCTCTTAGCAATTTCTCATTCTGGCTTGCAGCCAGCACCACAAGGAATGAAAATGACGCGGCGGGCTGCCGTCACAGGGTTCCTGGATTCCCTCTTCCGCGGGGATGACAGTCTGGAAGGTAGCCTCTCTACCGGTATTTTCGTGAGAATGACATTGATAAACAACCATGGGACTCGGACTGGAATAGCGTGGCCAAATGGCTTACAATTCCCTGTATAGTTAGAAAGCGAAGAGGATAGAGGTGAATCTACGCCAGGTCATACTCTTAATACTTGCGTTCTTGCTCATCTTTGGCATGCTGCGATTCAGCCTGCAGAGCTACAAAGTGGAGGGAAGCAGCATGGAGCCCCTCTTTCACAATAGGGAGTACCTGATAGTGGACAAGTTAACCTACCATTTCCGCTCTCCGGCAAGAGGCGATGTCATCGTCTTCCACAACCCCCAGTCAAACGGAGTCCTTCTGATCAAAAGGATAATCGGTATGCCAGGAGAGAAGGTGGAGATCAAGGGGGGCGAGCTCTATATCAATGGCTACCGGCTTCAGGAGAAACCGGGTTTTTCTTCCATCCCCTACCCAGATTACTCAGTAACGGTTCCTAAGGGCCACTATTGGGTTATCGGCGATAACCGCAGCAGTACCACGGGCTCCCATGTCTTCGGCCCCGTGCCGCGCAGCAAGATAGTGGGCCGGGTATGGGTTACTTACTGGCCGCCGTCGGACTGGGGTTTTTCGCCCAAATACTCGGCTGGCCCGGTGCCAATTACTGCCTGAGAGCGAAGCGCCGTAACACTGGTTAGCGATGGGGTAGATTGCCTGACGTCAGGCAATCTACCCCATCGGATTCTTCCTTGCCTTCGACTGCCAAGACAGACTCTCAACGAACCTTCAAGGGGAATGGGAAATTGATAAAATCACTCACCACACCGGCAATTGACACGACTTTCATCGCCATGATATAACCAGAATGTGCCCGCCTTCCATCCCCCCTTGTCGCTTAGGGAAATTATCGCCCTCTGGCACCCAGCACGCGGGCAATTCTGACATAAGGAGGCACAAACGGTGATGAACTTCGCCTTTTTGGGTGGCTCAAAGCTGGGGCAGGGCCCCTGGCGTCCGGGTAAGAAGTTCTGGTCGATTGCTATTGTGGGCGGTGCGGAAGTCGATTTTCGTCAGGCCGAGTTGGAAGAGGACGTGACACGGGTTGTGGCATTCTCCTTCTTCGGGGGTAACAAGTTTCTTGTGCCAGAGAATACACCAGTCAGCCTCTCCGGGGTTTCCATACTGGGAGGCAGAGAGGTGAAGCGCGCTCGCACCAAAGAAGCGCTTCCGGCCTCCCCAAAGGCAATACATATAAATGCCATCAGTATCCTTGGTGGCTGCCAGGTAACCGACTAGCCAATCAATCTCCGTCGTCCTTCCCTTGGGAAAATCGAGGCAGTCCGAGAACTTGGGGTAGGTTGGAGCATCCGCTCCAACCTCGCCTAGAGCAGATGCTCTAGGCTACCCGTTTCAGTAAGTTCTCAGACACCCTCAGATCAGAACGACGTTAATAAGCAACCTCGCAGGTGAAGCAGTTGCCGGAAGTTAAGGTTGGCTGCTGCGGTTTTTCCGGCGGCATGAGAAATTACTTCGGCCACTTCAGACTGGTGGAGGTGCAGCAGACCTTCTACAAGCTGCCCAAACTCGAAACGGCACTCAAGTGGCGCTCCCAAGCGCCCGCTGACTTCGAGTTCACCCTCAAGGCCTGGTAATTGATAACCCACCCCACCACCAGCCCCACCTACCGCAAGGCAGGCCTGAAGATCCCGCCAGACAGCGCGGAGCGTTACGGCTTCTTCAGACCCAGCGAAGAGGTGCGCCAGGCCTGGGAGGAGACCAGGAGATTCGCCCAGGCGCTACAGGCCAGAGTTATCGTCTTTCAGTGCCCGCCGAGCTTCGGAGAGACGCCGGAAAACATGGACAACATGCGGAGGTTCTTCAGGATTGCGAAGGACACGGGGTTTCTCTTGGTGTGGGAGCCTCGCGGCGACTGGCATGAGACGACCATCAAGAGCCTGTGCCTGGAGCTGGGCCTGGTCCACTGTGTTGATCCTTTGGAAAGGGAATCGCTGTACGGCCAGCCTCAGTACTGATGCTGTCACCCTGAGCCGAAGCCCTGACCCCTCACGAAGGGAAAGGCAAGGGGTAGCGAAGGGTCTAGTGGCACGAAGCAATAGCGACCCGGGCCTTCAGAATGACCACAGTACGCCTCTCTCCATGCCCACCCTGAAGCATGAACTTGTTGAGAAGCGGACTCCACAGCATCGCCCTTGTTGGCCGCAGCTAATTATGTCATAATTATGGCAATCGAAACTCAAAGCAAGGCAATGTGGTGTAGAGGTATCAGGGGCGCCACTTTGGCGGCAGCCAATACCAGAGAGGATATCTTGACAGCAACAACAGAATTGCTTCAAGCTATAATTGAATCGAATGAGATCAAGAAGGAGGCGGTGGTTTGTGCGTTCTTTACTACCACCCCAGACCTGAATGCGGAGTTTCCCGCTTTGGCAGCACGCCAATTAGGCTGGACGGAGGTGGCCCTCATGTGTGCTCAGGAAATGAACGTGCCCCATAGCCTTTCCCGGTGCATCCGCGTCCTCGTCCTGTTCAACACCGAGAAAACGGCAGAGCAAATGACACATGTCTATATCAGAGGAGCTGAAGCGCTCCGGGCAAGGGATGGAGAACCGAGGAGCATGAAACATGATTGTAGTCATGAATAAGAAGTCCGGAGAAAAAGAAATCGCTGATATTGTCAAGCGGATTGAGGCCGCTGGTCTGCAGGCTCACTTGTCTGAAGGTGTAGAACGGACGGTGATCGGGGTAGTAGGTGTATCCCCTATGTTTCAGGATCTGCGTGAGAGCCTGGCACTGATGCCCGGGGTGGAGGAGGTGGTGCGCATTGGCAAGCCGTACAAGCTCTCCAGCCGCGAATTTCAGCCCGAGGATACGGTGATAAAGATTGGCAATGTCAGTATCGGTGGAAACGAGGTAGTGGTAATGGCTGGCCCTTGCGCCGTGGAAACAGAGGATCAGGCCATCAGCACCGCGCGAGCGGTGAAGGCCGCCGGAGCCAGCGTCTTGCGCGGCGGGGCCTTCAAACCCAGCACCTCCCCTTATAGCTTTCGCGGCTTGGGCGAAGAAGGGCTGAAGATTCTGGCCAGTGCTAAAGAGGAAACTGGTTTACCCCTGGTGACGGAGGTGCTCACCCCGGCGGACGTCCAGCTCGTAGTACAGTACGCCGACATTCTCCAGGTAGGAGCGCGCAACATGCAGAACTTTATCCTCCTGGACGAAGTGGGAAAGACCCAGAAGCCTGTGCTACTCAAGAGAGGCATGTCGGCCACCCTGGAGGAATGGTTACTCGCAGTAGAATATGTCCTATCTGAAGGCAATCGCCAGGTGATCCTGTGCGAAAGAGGCATCAGAACCTTCGAAACTTATACGCGCAACACGCTGGATATCAGCGCCATCCCCAGCATTCAGAAGCTGAGTCACCTGCCGATTATCGCTGACCCAAGTCACGGCACCGGGAGGCGGGAACTGGTGGCTCCTCTGGCCCTGGCTGCCGTAGCCGCCGGGGCAAATGGCCTGCTTATAGAAGTTCACCCCACGCCTGATACCGCTCTCAAAGACGGTGCCCAATCCCTTGACTTTGAGCAGTTCGAGAGGCTTATGGCCCAACTGGCCCCAGTGGCTGCCTCAGTGGGACGCAGGGTAGCCGGCAAAGGAGGCTGAGGAAAGACAGGGTATGCAGATCGAGGCGGAGCTGGCTGCGTTTGCCCCTCGCCAAGAGACTGTGCTCACTATTGGCGTTTTTGACGGTGTCCATCTGGGACACCAGCAGCTAATAGACTATCTCAAAAGGCAGGCCCTAGTAAGGGACTATCTTCCCGGTGTGGTGACTTTCCGCAATCACCCTGTGGAGGTATTATCACCCCAGACGCGCCTGCCCCGTCTAACTAGCCTGGAAGAGCGCATCAGGCTCCTCCATAACCTCGGGATTGAGCTTGTTGTCCCCCTGTCTTTCACTCCCGAAGTAGCTCATTTGCCATCTCGGGATTTTGTCGCCCTGCTGCAAAAGCATCTCAAGATGCGGGGGCTAGTCATCGGCCCAGACTTCGCCCTGGGGCGAAGTAGAGAAGGGGATGTTTCTGCCCTTCACTCTCTGGGAAAGGAGCTGGGTTTCTGGGTGGACGTCATTCCCCCCAAGATAATCAACGGAGAGGTAGTAAGCAGCACCTCCATTCGCCAAGCTCTGGCTAAAGGTGACACCGCAAAAGCCAAGCGGCTATTGGGGCGTCCTCACGCTCTCATCGGGCGGGTAGGGCACGGTGCGGAACGGGGCAGACAATTGGGTTTCCCTACAGCAAACCTGGAGATAAACTCCAGCCAGGCGCTACCCAGCGACGGAGTATACGCCACCAGAGCCAAAGTTGCCGGCCATAGCCATCCTTCGGTAACCAACATCGGCGTACGCCCGACCTTTGGAGAAGGAGAGCGCACGGTGGAGGTCTACCTCATCGACTTCGAAGGTACCTTCTATGGCCAGGAACTTCGCCTGGAACTGATAGAGCACTTGCGAGCCGAAAAACGCTTCCCCAACCCAGAAGAGCTCAAGGCTCAGATAAGCCGCGATGTACAACAAGCCAGGTCTATACTGGAGACACAGAAATGACAACCCCCGAGCTTACCTCGCTGCTGAAGCGCGGCGTAGCTGAGATCATCATTGAACGGGAACTTACGCCACTACTGGAGTCGGGGAAGCCACTGCGTTTGAAGCAGGGCTTTGATCCTAGCTGCCCCGATATTCACCTGGGGCATGTGGTGGGACTGAGAAAACTGCGCCAGTTCCAGGACTTAGGGCATCAGGTTATCCTTATCGTCGGTGACTGGACAGCCCAGATCGGAGACCCCAGCGGCCAGTCGGTCACCCGGCCTATGCTCACCCCTGAGGACGTGAGGCGCAACGCCGAGACCTACATGAAGCAGTTCTTCAAAGTAGTGGATAGAGGAAAGACCCAGGTCAGATGGCAGACCGAGTGGTTTGGCAAGTTCGACCTGAGTGACGTTATCAGGCTGACCAGCAAGTTCACCGTGGCCCAGTTCCTGGCCCGGGAGGACTTCAGCAAACGGTTCAAAGAGGGCCGCCCTATAGCCATTACTGAGCTGCTATACCCTTTGCTCCAGGCCTACGATTCGGTGGCCATCCAGGCTGACGTGGAGTTCGGAGGCGTCGACCAGAAGTTCAATTGCCTGGTGGGCAGGGAGCTTCAGGCCATCATGGGACAACGCCCTCAGCAGGTATTCCTCGTCCCACTGCTGATAGGAACAGACGGCGGCCAGAAGATGAGTAAGAGCCTGGGCAACTACATCGGCGTTGATGACCCACCCAACGATATGTACGGCAAGACGATGTCCGTACCAGACGACCTTATCATGCCTTATTTCGAACTGCTCACCGATGTGCCCGATAAGGAACTGGCAGAGATGAGTCAGCAACTTGATTCTCAATCAGTCAACCCTATGCTGTTCAAGAAGCGCCTAGCCAGAGAGATTGTGGCCCAGTTTCACAACGATGAAGCAGCGCGGGAGGCAGAGGAGCATTTCACCAGAGTGCACCAGAAAAGGGAGGTACCCCTGAAGGCACACATGGAGACCAGGAGTAAGGTTACGGCCACAATCGAGGTTCAAAGAGACATCGTCAACCTAATATTTGATGCCAGGCTTGCCAAAAGCCGATCAGAAGCAAGACGGCTACTGGAGCAAGGAGCTATCGACGTTGATGGGCAAAAGCCCACCAGCACTCACGTCGACTTGAGGGATGGTAGCATTATCAAGGTGGGTAAGCGCCGTTTCTTAAGAATAATTGACGCCAACAAACGGACTTGGGAAGTCGTTGAATCTTAACCAGAAGGAGCATAACATGCAACTACGTATACCCGGACCGACCCCCTGCCCCGATGAAGTCCTCGAGGCTATGAAAAGGCAGATGATAAACCACCGCGGCAAGGAGTTTCGTGAGCTGCTTCGCCGCATAACCGATCAGCTCAAAGGATTCTTCCAGACCAAAGGAGATGTACTTATCCTCACCGGCTCGGGCACCGGTGGGATGGAAGCTGCTGTGGTCAATACCCTTTCACCTGGCGACAAGGTGCTTTCCGTTTCCATCGGCTCCTTCGGCGACCGTTTTGCCGATATCGCTCAGCAGTATGGCGCCGAGGTCAAGAGGCTTGGCTTCGAGTGGGGATCGGCAGCCGACCCCGACACGGTACGTCGGTCACTAAAAGCGAACTCACCAATGAAAGCCATGCTCGTTACCCATAATGAGACCTCCACCGGTGTGACCAACGACCTGGCTTCTCTCAGCGCCGTGGCCAAAGAATTCGACCTGCTCGTTCTCGTTGACGGCGTCAGCAGCGTCGGCTCCATAGACCTGCCGGTGGACGACTGGCAGTGCGATGTCGTAGTCACCGCTTCGCAGAAGGGCTGGATGGTTCCCCCAGGGCTGGCCATGGTCAGCGTCAGCCAGAAGGCCTGGCAGGCACATGCCCAAGCCAAAATGCCCCGTTACTACTGGGACCTCGGTAAGGCCAAACGCTTCCTGGAAGAAAAAGGCGAGACTCCCTGGACACCGGCTATCTCTGTCTTTTATGGTATGGCCGTCGCCCTGGACATGGTGGCTCAGGAAACACTACCCAAGGTCTTTGCCCGTCATGCCCGGGTAGCCCAGGCGGCCAGAAAGGGAATGAAATCCCTCGGGCTAACCCTTTTCCCCAACGAAGCTTGCGCCTCTAATACCATCACTGCTGTCAACGCCCCGGCAGACCTGGACGTGAAGCGACTGCTGCAAATACTTAGAGAGGAGCACAGCGTCATTCTATCTGGAGGCCAGCAGAAACTGGACGGCAAAATCTTCCGCATCGGTCACCTGGGGCTGGTAACTGAAGCGGACATGACAGAAGTCGTCAGCGCGCTGAAGGTGGCTTTACCTCGGTCACGACGCTGACCACCTGGCAGGACGCCATAACTGCTATAATTGAAGAAACGAAACATGAAAGTACTGGTTACAGAACCCATCGCCAATGAAGGGCTCGATCTCCTCCGCCAGGAAGCTGAGGTAGATGTCAAGCTGGGGCTGAAGCCCGATCAGCTCCTTTCCCTCATAGGGGAGTACGAAGCCCTGATGGTGCGTAGTGAGACAAAAGTTACCCGCCAGGTCATCGAGGCAGGAAGGAAGCTTCAGGTCATCGCCCGCGCTGGCGTAGGCGTGGACAACATTGACCTCGATGCAGCTACCCAGAGAGGCATTGTCGTCGTCAATGCTCCTGCAGCTAATACCATTGCCGCCGCTGAACATACTATCGCTCTTATGTTTGCTCTAGCCAGGCATATACCCGAAGCTCATGCCCACCTCAAGCGAGAGGAGTGGCTGCGCCACACCTTCGTCGGGGTAGAAGTGAGAAATAAGATTCTGGGGATCATCGGCCTCGGCAATGTCGGCTCAGAGGTAGCCCGAAGGGCAAAAGGCCTCCAGATGAAGGTCATCGCCCACGATCCCTTTATCTCTCCAGAGTATGCTCAAAACCTGGGGGCAGAGTTGGTTTCTCTTGAAGACCTGCTCAAGAGATCCGATTTTATCACCCTTCATCTCCCCCTGACGCCTTCAGCCAGAGGGTTGATTGGAGCGAAGGAGCTTTCGCTGGTCAAGCCTTCAGTGCGGATCATCAACTGCGCCCGGGGTGTACTGATCGATGAACAGGCCCTCTCCCAGGCTCTCGAGGAGGGCCGGGTGGCTGGTGCTGCCCTGGACGTCTTCTCTCAGGAACCCCCCGTGGGAAATCCTCTCCTGAAGTGCGATAAAGTGATCTGCACGCCTCATCTCGGGGCTTCAACGCAGGAAGCACAGGTAAACGTGTCCATAGACGCTGCCGAACAGGTGGTGGCAGTGCTTAGCGGACAGCCTGCCAGGTATGCAGTCAACGCCCCCCTGATTCCCCAGGAGACCCTTTCGGTCATTGGGCCTTTCGTGACAGTCGCCTTCCTGGCGGCAAGACTGGCGGCACAACTGACGGAAGGCCAGGCAAGCAGCATTGACATCGAGTACAAGGGAGAGATAGCCAACTATGACCTTACCGCCCTGAAAGCGGCTGTTATCGGCGGTCTGCTGGAAGGCGTGAGTGAGGAGCGGATTAACGTTGTCAATGCTAACATCATTGCTCAGAGGCGCGGCTTGAAGGTAACTGAGCATAAGGACCTCACCTGCGAAAACTATGCCAGCCTGATAACTGTCTCCGTGACTACTAGCGCCGGGGTGACTACGGTGGCCAGTACAGTGATGCGCGGGGAGCCTCACGTTGTCAGGGTTAATAGCTACTGGATTGACCTGGTACCCAGAGGAGGCTATTTCCTTTTCAGCGATCACCGCGACCGCCCCGGGCTTATTGGAGCGGTAGGCATGATAACTGGCAATGCTGATATCAATATCAGTTCCATGCAACTCAGCCGCCTGAAGCCCCGTGGCCAGGCATTGATGGTGCTGGAGTTGGACGAACCGCTGAAAGAAGAATACCTCCAACAGATCCTGTCCCTTCCCGATGTCTACACGGCCAAGGTAGTGAAGCTCTAGCTTGAGGTCAGCCTCCCAGGCCTGACTCGCAGGATCCCCACAGGGCCGGTATATGTGTTGGCCGTGGCTAGCCGCGCACCGCCAGCTCAACAGCAGAAAAAATAAACCAGGCCCCAAATCCGGCCAGGACAAGGGCGCAGACACCGAATACAGAGCGGTGCACCCTCAGCGTCCAGAGATGCTTTGACCTAAACACCACCCAGGAGATGAGAAAAAGCCAGCCTACATCGCACAGCCAGTGAGTTGCACCCATAGCAACCACGCCGGCATTACCGAAGTCCCGGGCATTCACCAGGAGCGCCGCCCCGATAGTAGCCCACCACACGAAGAAGTAAGGGTTAGTAGCGCTCGTTACCAGGCCTGCGGCTATGGCACCCCGGCCTGGCCGTTGCTGCCTGTCACTCAAGGACACGGCCTCGAGGCGGAAAACCTGCAGCGCCATCCACATAAGTACCAAGCCCCCAGCCAGGCCGACACCAATTTTCACGCCGGTCAGTCTCAGAAAATGAGCGAACCCAAAGTAAATGAGCACTATCAGCGGTATTTCCACCAAGCCATGCCCCACAGCCACCAGCGCTCCCGCAGCTTTGTGCCTGGCTCCGTGGGCAATAGTGACCGCGGTGACCGGGCCGGGCATCATCACCCCGCTGAGAGAGATGCTGACAACCGAGGCCAGAAACAGGGGCAGGCTTGAAGACTCGCTCACCTTTGCTGGCCTTCTTTGTAAAGCCCGTGCTCCTGTATGTACTTCTCTACCGCCTCAGTCACCAGGTTATGGATAGAAGCACCCTGTGCCAGGCGGCGACGAATATCGGTGCCGCTGATGTCTATTTGTGAAACCTCCACAAAGGTAACACGCTGTGATAGCCCAGGAATGGCCACCTCTAGGCCCTCTAGCCGCGGCAGGGGAAAGCCCGGCCTGGCAAAGGCTGCCAGCCGACAAAGCTGAATCAGCCGCTGCGGTTCCCTCCATTTCGGAAGCTCCGCCAGGACATCGCTGCCCAAGAAAAACCACAGCTCTGCTTCATCGCCTGCTTGCTGCCGCAGCATCTTCATAGTGTCGACGGTGTAGGACGGCCCCGACCTGTCAATCTCAATGGTAGACACCTTGAAATGCGGGTTGGCTCTGGTGGCGAGCCGCACCATTTCCAGCCGCTGCTGGGCAGGGGAGATAGCCCTGTGGGACTTAAGCCATGGCTGCCCCGTCGGGACAAAAAAGACTTCTGTTAGACCCAGTTCATCTCTTATCTCTTCCGCCACAACCAAGTGCCCTCGATGAATGGGATCAAAGGTGCCTCCGAAAACACCTGTTCCGCCTGCTGTCATGATTCCCCCACCGGCCTCAGCTTGGAGCTGAAGTATACGTCGTCTGGATACAGAAGGAAACCATTATTGAAGTCAAGGTCTATCCCACCAGCCTTGTATGCCCTCCATATCACCTCCACACAATGGAGATTGGCCGAATTTACCTTCAAAGGAATCCCTGCTGTCGCCGTGAAATCAAAGGGCTTCCCCACCTGGGCCAGCGCGTAGTCTATGGCCTTCTGGATAACTTCGTCACGGGACGGCATATCTGTCAGCCTTCTCACAGCCATCCTGGCCCCCTCATCCCTTTCCAGAAATCTGCGGAGTGAAGTGCGTTGAATGCCAGCATTAAAAGTGGCTTCCACTACCCCCACACTCGCTTTCCCTCCTGCCACATCCTGATCCCCGACATAGATAGCCATGTGATCCCAATACGTCGCCGCGCACCATCCCTTGTAAAGCTCTACAAAAATGATGTCTCCTGGCTGAAGCATATCTTCAGTAGGGTGAACTGAAGGGAGGCGAATCTGACGCACCAGCAGCGCCGAGGACACCACCAAAACCACTAACGCAATTATCGCCACCCGCGCCCAAAACTTCCTTTTCTGCGATATACCTACCATCGTAACAACGCGAACAGCGCACTCAAGTCACCACATGTTATGCACTTACCTATACAAGAGAATATTAACACACTTTCCAGGATTGGGCACACATATAATAGTAATATTAGGCGTTGGTAGAAATACTGGTGCTGGGGCGAGGTACTAATGGAGTTCGAGGCTCTTGAGGATTTGGCTGATATGATTTTGGATGGTGGCATCAGTAGGGATGAAGGTTGACACTCTCTGGTAACCTCGGATAACTGTGGAGTGATCCCTTCCTCCTAGTAGCTGGCCGATATCCTGCCAGGCAGAACTGGTTTTCTCACGGATGAGGTAAATAGCAACCTGACGTGCCAATGTTGAGGTGGCATCTCTGCTTTTACCCTTCATGCCTTCAGGGCTGATGTTGAAGTGGTTGGATACAGCGGTCAATATGGATGCTGGGGTAAAGGCAGAAGCAGACGTGTTTTGCTCACTGGCTTCTGGGGTTATAGCTTGCAGGGCCTCCCTCGCTAGTGCTGCGGAGAGAGGCTTTCGCCAGATTTTAGAGTAGGCAACAACCCTGTTCAGGAGTCCCTCGAGGTTTCGGATGTTGGCCTGACATTGCTCAGCGATGAATTCGCAAACCGCATTGTCAATCTGCACCTTTTGCTTTTCAGCTTTTGCTTTCAGTATGGCTAGACGTGTTTGGAAATCGGGTAGCCGCAGCCTAGCGATGAGACCACACTCGAGTCGGGATCGGAACTCGTTCTGTAAAGGCGCCAGCGACTGGGGTGGGTGGTTCCCTGTCAACACTACCTGGCGGTTGGCATTCTGGAGATCATCGAGAATATGGAACAGACTACTCTGTGTCTGGGGCTTGCCGATGATGAACTGGATATCTTCGATGATAAAGAGATCAACGCCGACGAATTTATGGCGAAACTGGTCAGACGTTCTCTCCTTAATGGCCTTCACGAAGTCGGAGGTGAATTGCTCGCCGCTGGCATAAGCGACACAAAGCCCATTCTCACAGGCCTCATTCCCTATAGCGTGAGCTAGGTGGCTCTTACCGACACCGGCATCCCCGTAGAGGAAGAGGGGGTTGTATTGGGCCCCCGGCTCTTCAGCTACGGCGAGAGCTGCGGCGTAGGCGAGGCGATTAGAGTTGCCCACAACGAAGGCTCCGAAGGTGTACCGTGGGTTGAGTTTGTGTAAAGGCAACCTCTGTTGGCCGGGGGCCGAAGTATAGTCGCGTGGTGCAGTGCTGTCAACTCCTGGATCTGGACGGGCGCACAACTCAAAACACACTTCCGTCTCATGTCCCAGGATGCTGATCAGCGTCTTCTCAATCAAGGAGCGAAGGCGTTTCTCCAAATACTCCTTGGCGAAGGCTTTGGGAGTGCCGACAACAAAGCGGCCCGTTTGGTAGCTAATGCCGACGGTATCCTTGATCCAGGTCTCGTAATTAGCTTTGTTTACCTGAACCTGAAGGGAACCTTTTGCTGTCTCCCAGATCTCTTTAGCTGACTTCATATGGACTTATAAGATAATAACCTACCCGTTAGTTGGCATTAACAAAGAAGAAGCCACAGTGAAGAACGGGATTCGTTTAATTTAAGGGCTACCTTTGAAGCCTTTTGGGGTTCACCCCCAAAAGCCATAGTAAGTTTAAGCCCTGGCTCTTTTAGGCGGTCAAGGCCTCCTGTTTATGTTGTGTTGGCTTTTTAGAAGCGAATCCGGCGGGGACGAAATCACAAAAAGATTACACAAAGATCACAAAATGCAGGGTGCGCTGTTGTGAACTAGGAGGCCTCTCCTGGTAGAATACTTGTGGACAATAGCATAAACTTCTTGAGGAGTTTCTGATTTCAAATGCTGGCGCGCCTAGAGGGATTCGAACCCACGACCCTCGGTTCCGAAGACCGATGCTCTGTTCCACTGAGCTATAGGCGCTCAGGTGACTGGGGTGGACGGAGGGATTCGAACCCTCGATCTCCAGGGCCACAACCTGGCGCCTTAAACCCCTCGGCTACGCCCACCACACGAGCCCATTCTAACATCTGAGGGAGACGAATATCAAGGTAAGCAGGCTATGCGAGACAAGGTAGGTGTTGTTATTGCGGCGGCTGGCAGCAGCCAGCGGCTAGGCGGGGTGGACAAGATATTTGCCGTCGTGGCTGGCAAGCCCGTTCTGACCCACGTGCTCAATGTCTTCCAGGGGTGTGATGCAGTTGACCAGATAGTCGTTGTGTTGAACGAAGCTGGCCTGGAGCGCGGAAAGAGGCTGGTGGCAGAGCGCGGGTTTTCTAAGGTGACAGACGTATGCCGTGGTGGGAGACGGCGGCAGGATTCGGTGTCCAAGGGGCTTAAAAGGCTGGAGGGCTGTCAGTGGGTGGTGATTCACGATGGGGCGCGACCCTGCCTCACCGCCGATCTAATCGGGCGCGGGCTGGCAGAAGCTCGCCGCACCGGGGCAGCTATTGCCGCTGTGCCAGTGAAGGAGACGGTGAAGATAGTTGATGCCCAGGGAGTCATTGAGAACACCCCCGATCGAGAGAAGTTGTGGGTAGCTCAGACCCCCCAGATATTCCGCTCTGATATAATAATTGAGGCCTACGGCGCCAGAAGTGGAGAGGTGACAGATGACGCCGCCCTGGTGGAGGCCCTGGGATACAAGGTGAAGGTCTACATGGGTTCCTACGACAATATCAAAATCACTACCTCGGAGGATCTGGTTCTGGCGGAAATCATCTTGGGGAGGAGGGGATGAGGGTCGGCGTCGGGTATGACGTTCACCCGTTGATACGGGGGAGGAGGCTGGTGCTGGGAGGAGTGGAGATACCTTGTGACAAGGGTCTGGATGGCTACAGCGATGCGGACGTCCTGGTCCATGCTATTATCGATGCTCTGCTGGGTGCCGCCGCTTTAGGAGACATTGGCGCCCACTTTCCCTCCTCTGATCCAAAGTACAAGGATGTTTCCAGTGTGAACCTCCTCCGACACACTGGCACGCTTCTCCGCACCCAGGGCTGGCAGATAAGCAATATCGATGCCACTATTGTGGCCGAGCGTCCACTGCTGTCTCCCTTCATCCCCCTGATGAGGCAGGCCATCGCTGAGACCCTGGCAATCAGTGTGGATCAGGTGAGCGTGAAGAGCACTACATCCAAGGGCCTGGGGTTTCTGGGACAGGGGGAGGGGATAGCGGTACATGCGGTTGCCTCGGTGGAGAGGACATAGCGGGAGCAACGTGGGCTTTACCTCTGCCAGCCGACGATGAGCAACGGGGATGGCATAGAGCCAGGTATGAGCTTCTGAAGCTATTATTGCTTCTTGCCCAGCAAATGAAACAAAGGCATTCTCCTTTTCTTCAACCCGAGTAGACAACAGTTCTTGATAACAACCACCGTAACCCACTATACTGGGTCTGGAGTAGGGTGAGAGTCGCCTCGCGAGTGAAAAGAGGTGACCGCAGGAGGCAGATATGCAAAGGCATCATTATACGGTAATTCTGGAGCGGGAGGAGGACGGTGGTTACCATGCCTTCTGCCCTGCTCTTAAAGGGTGCCATACCCAGGGAGATACCCTGGAGGAGGCCCTGGCCAATGTCCGCGAGGCAATAGAGGCCTATCTGGAGAGCCTCCAGAAGCATGGTGAAGCGGCGCCCGGGGCAGATATCCTCATCAAGCCCGTTGAGGTTGCCCTTTGAGTCCAAAGCTCCCGGCGGTCAAGGCCAGGGATGTGGTTCGTGTAGCCACTAAACCAGGGTTTGTCTTTGACCACCAGAAAGGGAGCCACGCGGTTTACTACGACGACATCGAGATCACGCCGGAGGAGTTTCAGAGGCTTCTCCGTAAATGAAGTTCTGAGCATAAAGAGGACTGCATAATGCCACCAGACAACAATACCGAAGAGAAAGAAAAGCACGAGATAGATATCAGGCAGATGGACATAGACGATGTCGCTGCTGTCTACCACCTGGGGGAGAGACTGTTCACCAGCGAAGACTTCCCCATCCTGTACCGCACCTGGGATGGCTACGAGGTGGCCGACTACTTCACCTCTGACCCGGATTACTGTTTGGTGGCCGAGCTCGATGAAAGGGTGGTCGGCTTCATACTGGGTACTACCATCGAGAAAGAAGGCACCGCCTGGAAAAAATACGGCTACGTGGGCTGGATAGGGGTGGATGAGGCTTTCCAGGGAACCAACCTGGCACGCCGTCTCTATGCCAGGCTGGAGGACAGGCTGGAGGAGGAGGGGGTGAGGATGATCATCGCCGATACCGAAGGCAACAATGCAAGGGCCATCGCCTTCTTTGAAGCGCTGGGCTTCTCTCCCCGCAGTGAGCACGTCTGGCTGGCCAAGACCTTGGGGTTGCCGCCGAGGAAAGCAGCGAAGAAAAAGCACCGGCCCTCCACTAGCCATAAACAGCCAAAGCCACAGATATGACAAAGAAGCCAACGAACGGCAGTCGAGACCATGCCTGACAAACCCGTGGATGTGCAACCCGAAAGACTGAGGAATCTCCTTCAGGACCTGGTGGACATCTACAGCCCATCGGGAAAAGAAGAAGAGATCCTGAAATACACGGCGAAATACCTCAAAAGGCACGGCCTGGCTCCCATCAAGCAGGAGGTTGACGAGAACCGCTTCAACCTGCTGGTGCTGCCCGACAAGGCAGATGAGGTGAGCCTGTGCTTCGTCGGACACCTGGACACCGCTACGGCCCACGACATTTTGGACTACGAGTTCCAGGAGGAGAAGGGCGTGGCTTCCGGCCTGGGTACCGCGGATATGAAAGCCGGTTGCGCTGCTATGATAGAGGCCTTCACCACGCTGGCCAGCAAGAGCGGTGCGTTGCCACCGGTGGGCCTGGCCCTGGTGGTGGGCGAAGAGGAAGACAGCGATGGGGCCAAAGCCCTCGTCCGCGAATACAGTTTTCCCTGGGCTGTGGTCGGCGAGCCGACCAACATGACGCCCTGTCTGGGGCATTACGGCTATCTCGAGGTCCTCCTGCGCACCAGTGGCAAAAGGGCCCACTCTTCCATGCCGGAACTGGGGCAAAACGCCATCGAAACGATGCTGAAGCTCCTTTTGAAGGTCACAGAGTATACCACTTCTGTGCCCTACGGGCTGGTGTACAATATCAGGGAACTTTCGGGCTTCCCCGGCGGGTTTGTGGTGCCTGACACGTGTGAAGCCTGGCTGGACCTTCACCTGCCGCCTGATGCCAGCATCGACCTTCTGAGGGCGGAGATTGAGCAGTTGGTGGGGACGGCCAGCCAGAGTATCCCCCATCTTGATGCCTATGTCAGATTCGAAGAAACCTATTCCGGCTACCGCATTTCGCCGGAGAGGCCCCTGGTGGAAAAGCTGAAAGAGGTCTATCAGAAAACCTCGCTGCCCTGGGAGCCACAGGACTTCAGAAGCCACTCGGATGGCAACGTGCTCTGGAGCGCGGGGGTGGACCCCATCATCCTGGGCCCTGGCCGCCTGGAGGCGGCCCACACTCCAGAGGAATCGGTTTCTTTCGACCAGGTGGTACAGGCCGCTCGGTTCTATCTCAACCTGGCTCTGTCCCTGTAACCACTGGGAGGCTAACGGGCGTGGGCGCGGACAAATTCCTCCACAGCGCCGAAGTAAAGGGCCATATCGCGGATCAGGATGTCGTTGTGGTCCGCCCCGGGAATGACCACCAGGTGCTTATGCTCTGTAGCCACATTATCGTACAGGTCTCTGGCTTCCTCCAGCGGAATGAGGCTGTCGTATTCACCGTGCAGGATCAGGGTGGGCAAGTTCACGGTGCGTATCCTGGTGCGGTTGGGAAAGCCCGAGTCCTTGATGCCCAGTAAGTCCGGCGGATAGCCGAGGCGGGTCATCAGCCTGATCGTGCTGGCAAACCCGCTTTCGATGATCAGGCCTGCTATCCTGTCGCCATAAGAGGAGGCCAGTTCGATGGCGGAAACGCTCCCCAGAGAGCGACCTTTGACAAAGAGCGGGCCACCGTGGCCGTCGCGGCACAGCATTTCCTGGAAAGCAGCGAAGATGGGATGGGAGTCAGCCACCATGGTGCTGAAACTCGGCCTTCCACTGCTGGCGCCGTAGCCCCGGTAGTCAGCCACGAAGAGGTTCATGCCGATGCGGTGGTACATCGGGGCGATGAAATCATAGTCGCTGACCACTTCGCCATTGCCGTGAAAGAAGAGGATGTTAGGCGAATTGAAGGAATGAACATAGAAGCGGCATGAAATGGAGGCGTTCTTGCCCACAGGGATGAGGTGGTCGGTGGCGCCGGCGGGAGGGGTGGTGAAGTCTTGCCGCGGATAGAAAACGAATTGAACCAGCTCCGGCCTGTCCAGGGCAGCGTAGTCCGACTGATTAGTCATCGCATCACTCAGCCACGCTGCTAGCCGATTATTTCCTTGTCGGAGAAAAAGAGGCTTATTTCTTTTCGGGCGTTTTCCTCCGAATCAGAGCCGTGGATGAGGTTTTCCTGGACCTCCATCCCCAAGTCCCCCCTTATTGTCCCTGGAGCAGCTTTAAGAGGATCGGTCTCACCCATCAGGCGGCGGACTACGTCCACAGCTTGCCTCCCTTCCACCACTGCGGCGACGATGGGGCCGGAAGTGATAAAGTCCACCAGTGAAGAGAAAAAGGGCTTGTCCCGATGGATACCATAGTGGCGCTCCGCCATTGCTCTATCCATCCGAAGCATCTTCAGGGCCACGATCTTCAGGCCCTTCCTTTCCAGGCGGGAGATTATCTCGCCCACCAACCGCCTCTGTACTCCATCGGGTTTGACAAATACCAGGGTTCTCTCCACTTTTCAGCCCCCTTTCTTGAAATGATCCCAGCCTTTCCCGCCTGCCACTAGAGGCTCGCCCTCCTTATCAACCACGGATACACCACCCGCGCGGGTTATTTCACCAATCAACGTTACGGGGCAATCGGCGGCATGCTCTGACCGTTCCATCGCGGCTTTCACCCGGCCGATAACCTCGTCGCTGGCGGTGAACAGAAGCTCATAGTCCTCGCCTCCGGCCAGAGCGAAACCCAGGCATTCTTGCGGGAAGGCTGCCCTCACCTCCGGGTGGATAGGAATAGCATCCGCCTTTACCACCGCCCCCACCCGGCTGGCTTTACAGAGGTGACCCAGGTCGGCCATCAGGCCGTCGCTGATGTCTATGGCAGCCCGCACCCCCTGCTGCGCCAGGAGCTGCCCTTCGGCAATCCTCGGCCACGGCTGAAGGTGGGCCTTCCTCAGAAAAGCCGTGGTCTGCGGCGTGAACTGCAGATGATCGGTCAGCATCTTCAAGCCTGCCGCCGAGGAGCCCAGATAGCCGGTGACGGCTACAAGGTCGCCGGGCGCTGCCCCTGATCTAGTAAGGATACCCTCAGGTTGGGCCTGGCCTATCACTGTCAGGGTGACTACCGCCACGGGAGCACTGCTGATGTTGCCCCCGATCACTGCCACCTGGAAACGGTCTGCCACCTCCATCATCCCCTGGCAAAGCTGGACAACGTCATCGACTTCCGTGTCTCCCGGGAGGCAGAGGGACACCAGGGTATACTGCGGGACGCCCCCCATGGCTGCAATGTCGCTCAGATTACTGGCCAGCGCTTTCCAGCCCACCTCCTTCCAGGGGCTCTCCGCCGTGAAATGCACCCCCTGGACCATGGTGTCGGTGGTAGCCAGTAAGGTGGCATCGCCCACCCGCCAGGCGGCGGCATCATCGCCAGGCCCTATCAGGATGCGCGGGTCTGCCACGCCACGGGAGACTATCTCCGAAAGCAAATCGATGAGTTTGAACTCCCCCAGTTCCGAGACCTTCATGGGCAAGATTATATTTCAATTGGGGTCATAACCTCAATCGCACGGAGCGGCGCGGGGTAATGGACAGGGCGGAAACCACCATAGTTCCACTGATGGCTTGGCTTTCTTTCAAGAGGGGGTGGTCTTAGTCCTTTCAAGGGGAATGACTGTATTCACCCTGCGGCCACTGATGGCAATCGCTGCGGTGTGGGCTGTTCCACAGATGAGTACTGGCTACGCACTCATTGCAGGGGGATGGAGAATAGGGTGGTCAGGAGCCGGAGGATAGAGGTGCTCACCTGCAAGGACAGGATTCCTCAGACGACTCGAACACTACGCCGAAGGCGGTCTTCTAAGTTGTTTGCCTAAAGCCAGCGCTCCTGCCAGGGCTAGAAACACGGCTGGCCAAAGAAGAAAACTTCCTCCGATTTCATCGAGCCCTATTGAAACCAGCCCGACAACAGCATTTGCAACGCAGGACGACAGCAATAGAATCGCCGCCATGCCGGGCCTCGACAACGCTAAAACACCTCCAAGGGTAGCGACCAGACCTATGGGTACAAGCGCCACTGCCCACCAATGAATGACTCCCGAATCAGCAGCAATGGCTGCCAAATATCCTAGCCCGCCCAGGAATTCCCCCACACCTACCAGAAGCCCCAATACCATGGCCGCGATTAACATCTGACCCTCCTGGCAAGGAGTCTTTCGACCTTATCATAACGAACCTTTTCCAATCCGTCAATCATTTAGCGGATGTATGCTAAATTGTGTGGATAAGTTGGCATTACCGTGTCAAGTAGAGTAGGGCGGGCTTCGCCCACCAAGCGGCCAGCGGCTTGACGATAGCGGCCTTTACTTTTATAATGCCAGGTACTACGACGCCTCGATCGGGAGGTTCATCAGTGCCGACAGCATAGTCCCTGATCCTTCCGATCCGCAGAACCTTAACAGGTACACATACTGCCTCAACAACCCGCTCAAGTACACCGACCCCAGCGGGCACTTTTTCTTCGCCATCATCCTTGCGGTAGTAGCCGTCGCCAGCATAGGGTACGACGCCTACCAAATGGCGAAAGACCCCTCGCTGGAGAATATGGGCTGGCTAGCTCTGAACCTCTTCGATCCCAGCCCGGTGCCGTGGGGAGCCAGCAGCGAGGGCCAGCGAAGTCAGCAGGGCATAAGGGGGTGCCAGATCCGGGACACGATACTCACTCAAGACAATGCCAGACCAGCCAGGGATTAGTGCTTCGTAACCTGAGACCCTTCGCCGACTTCGGCAAGAAAGCACTAGTCATTATTCTGCGCAAGGAAATCCTCGATAGCTATCTCAGCCGTTACCTTCACGAACTCGTTATCACGGTCAATCTTGATGTTCTTGAAGTTCTCTTCCTCTAAGTCGTCCTTAATTCTGTCCGCAGCATTCTGAGCGGCGTCGCTATCCTCAAACTTCATTACCGCTGCCGCCCTCAGAGTGTTCTTGTCTTTCTTGGCCAGCGACATACCTCCAACCTTAAGGCCTTCATACTCTTGGTCTATTATTTCGCTGAAGGCCTCACCTATTCCCAACCCCATAACTATCCCACTCGGCAGCCGATCCATCACCTCTCTGGCATCCCGGTTGTCTCGCAATGAGCTTTCCCCTCCCTTGATTACGTCGATGCAATCTTCAACAGCATCCTTGCTTCCAACAACAATGAGATTCCCCATCACAGCCACCCATGCATATCCACTGGGGTCTTCCCACACCTCTACACCTTTATATTCGCTCTTATCAAAACCCTGGTCCTCCAGCGTATCCCTTACCTCGCTTAGCTTGAAACTACCATCGAGAAGGAGCAACTGCTCACCACTCCCGGCGATACGACGTATATCGCCAACCTGTGTGCCGAAGGTTGCCAGCATTTCATCAATATCGCTGAACATGTCCTCGTAGAGACTCTCCAGGTCTTCATCACCTTGTAGTGTTTTGATGTCCACGAACATGAACTGGCTGGCATCCTCAGGAATCATGCTCATCATACGGGCTGCCGTTCCTCCCCCTGCCCCGCCTCCCCCCTTGCCGCCACAACCCACGCCGGCACCAGCTGAGGCTAACATCAACACCAAAACAACGATTGAGACGATTCTTATCGATTTCACTGTACCTCCTTCAGCTACACCTGTTGTACGCAGCCTCACGCTGGTTTTCCCATTATACGCAAATGCGAGCTGGCGAACAAACTTCAAACCTGCTATAGTTCACCAGGATTTGATATGCGCTGTGCCATCCTGGCGGACATTCACGCCAACCTGGCCGCCTTCCAGGCGGTGCTGGAGGATGCAGAGAGGAGAGGCGGTTTCGAGGAGATCTGGTGCCTGGGGGATGTGGTGGGCTACGGCCCTGACCCCAGAGAATGTATCCAGCTCCTGTGCCAGCATCGCCACCTCTGTGTTGCCGGGAATCATGATTGGGCCGCTATAGGCAGGCTCGATACCAGGGACTTCAACCCCGAGGCAGCGGCGGCCGCCCACTGGACGGCTAAGCAGCTCAGCCCTGAGGATGTTAACTATCTGCGCAGTCTGCCCCAGACCCTGCAACGGGACGATTTCACCTTAGCCCATGGCAGCCCCCGCGAGCCCATCTGGGAATACGTTATGTCCACTGAAATTGCCAGGGCCAACTTCGCCTGCTTCGATACCAGATTCTGCCTCGTAGGTCACTCTCACGTCCCGCTCATCTTCGAGCTTGACCAGGACGACCTTTGCCGGGTGCGGCAGCTTCCCGGCGAGCTCTTCCTCAAGGAGGGAAGGAACCGCCTCATCATCAACTGCGGCGGGGTTGGCCAGCCCAGGGATGGCGACCCGCGGGCTAGCTACGCCATTCTGGATACGGACGCGGCGGCGATCCACCACTACAGGGTGCGGTACAACATCCCGATCACTCAGCAAAAAATGCTGAAGGCAGGCCTGCCGCGCCTCCTGGCAGATCGCCTGAGCTATGGTTGGTAAACTGCGGCCTTTTGTGATAAAATGGCAGGCCGTGGGTATGGAGAGGCAAGGCTTAAACCTGGGAGAGGCAGTGCTTGCTTTCCTCACCTCACTGCCGGCTGAGGAAAGCAAGGATAAGCAGCAGGAAATCAACAGGTTCGTCCAGTGGTATGGCAAGAACCGCCCGGTAGGCGCAATCACCCCCCTGGAGATCGAGAACTACGCCGAGTGGGTGGCAAAATCTACTGGTGACGTCTCCAAGAGACTGGAACCAGTCAGAAGCTTTCTGACCTACGCCAAGAAGGAAAAACTGGTCAAGACCACTCTGGCTACGCACCTGCGGACAAAAAAGACTGTCACCAGGAGCCGGGTGCGGGTCGCGCCAAAACAAGAGGTCATTCTGACCCCGGAAGACCACGTCAAACTGAAGGCGCGACTGGCTACTTTGGAGGAGGAGCGTGCCCAAATTGCCGAGGAATTGCGTCGCGCCGCAGCAGACAAGGACTTTCGTGAAAATGCCCCCTTGCAGGCAGCGAGAGAGCAGCGAGACCAGATAGAGGCCAGAATCAGGGAAATACAGACAGCCATCAGTACCGGCGTGCTGGTGCAGAACGAAGAACACACGGAAGCGACTATCGTGAGGCTGGGGAGCAAGGTCACCGTGTGCGATATCGCCTCAGGGGTGAAGGTAACCTACACATTGGTCACCAAGAACGAGGCCAACCCGGCCAACAACAGGATTTCGATGGTCTCGCCCATAGGTAGAGCCCTGCTAAACCGGCGTCAAGGCGATGTGGCAAAAGTGGTCGCTCCGGTAGGGGAGCGCCAGTACCAGATCGAGAGCATCGAATAGGGCGCCGGGCAAGTAGGAGCCCTGATCACAGCAGCGCGGTTCTTCCAACGCCAGTCCCGACCGTAGCAAACTGAAATCGACCCTCCCCTTGTCCAGAGGCAGTCCTAGCCACTGATGTTAGCAACCGTTAGGCCATTCGCCGCAAATACTTCGCCCTTAGCTACTGGCCTACTTCTTCAGTCCACCACGTGATATTATTGAGAACAAGAAAATGTACCAGGATACCATTGCGGCCATTTCCACGCCCCTGGGGGAGGGGGGGATAGGGATCGTCCGCCTCAGCGGGAAGGATGCTCTTCCCATCGCCAAGACGGTTTTCCGGGGAAAGCTCTCCCATCGCCGACTCGCCTACGGGCATATCATCGATCCTGACCAGGGTGAGGTAGTGGACGAGGTGCTGATCTCCTATATGCCTGCCCCGCATACCTATACCAGAGAAGACATAGTGGAGATCAACTGCCATGGCGGGCCTTTGCCCCTGCAACGCACGCTGCAATTGGTACTACGCTACGGGGCGAGGCTGGCTAACCCAGGTGAGTTCACCCTGAGAGCCTTCCTCAACGGCCGTATTGACCTCGCCCAGGCTGAGTCAGTGCTGGGCATAGTCAGCGCCCGGACAGAGGCTAGCCTGCGGCTGGCTGTGCAGGGACTGGAGGGAGGCCTCTCGGCATCAGTCAGAGCGATCCGCAACCAGGTCATGTCGGCCCTGGCCTACCTTGCCGCCAGGATAGATTTCCCTGATGATGAGATAGAGCCGCAGGATATCGTCAGGCCGCTGAGCGAGGCACTACAGAGCCTGCGGGGGTTGATCGCCAGCGCTGATGCCGGAATCGTGTACCGTCAGGGGGTGAGGACAGCCATTGTGGGCCGACCTAACGTTGGCAAGTCCAGCCTCCTGAACCGGCTACTCCGCCAGGATCGCTCCATCGTCACCGCATTTCCCGGGACTACGCGGGATACCATTGAAGAGGTGGTAAACCTGAAGGGCGTCCCTTTTCTCCTGGTGGATACCGCCGGAATCGTCCGCAGTAAGGACCTGGTGGAATCCCTGGGGGTGGAGCGCAGCCGGAAAGCCATAGAGCAGGCCGACCTTATTCTTCTGGTGATCGATATCAGCGAGCCACTGACCGCCGCCGATAGAGAGATAATGGATCTTCTGGGTAAGAAGACGGTCCTGGTGACAGCCAACAAGTGCGACTTGCCTCAGCAAGCCGTGCTGAGGGGACTGAGATGGGAGGTGGTGCGCATCTCAGCCCTAACGGGAGAAGGCCTGGTGCAACTGGAGGAAAGGATGGTAGACCTGGCTTTGGGGGGCGGGGTTCTGGTCTCCGATGGCCTGCTGGTGCAGAACGTCCGCCAGAAGGAAGCCCTGGAAAGAGCAGAGCGAAGCCTGAGCCAGGCGTTATCAGGTATCGCTGCGGGCACGCCCGATGATTTCATTACCATTGACCTCGGCGTCGCAGCCAGCGCCTTGGGAGAGATTACAGGCGAGACGGTGCAGGATGACCTCCTGGAAGCGATCTTCAGTAAATTCTGCGTGGGAAAGTAGTAAACAGGGCGAGGGCTGGCATCCGCCAGCCCTCGCCCTTCAAGACTAGTGCCTAATTGTGCGAATGTTACCACACTGGCTCAAGCTAAACGCACTCATGATATTTGTAACGGTACTTCCACAAATAAGCACCAGCCAACGGCATGCCAGCCAGCTTCAGGAGGTGCACTTCCGGTCTAAGGTCGCCCAGGCCCAGCCTTTGGGGTACCGACAATAATAAGTTTGGCCTCCAGCGTGTCCGTTAGGTAGACCGCGTTTCTGACGATATCGCCCGGCTCCAAATCACCGAGTGTAGCATGCCTGTTATCCTTTACTATCCGGGTGGAGGCTACGACTTTCAAGGTGACGGTATCCCCTTTTATGGAGGTTATGGTGACTGTTTGCGCATCAGGGTCCACATCGGCGATGGCACCGGTAACCTGGCTCCAGCGCGCCTTCCATTGCGGGGCACCAACCACAATAACCCGGGCCTCGAGGGTCTCGGCGGAATAGATTGCCTCCCTGACCACATCGTCCTCGGCCAGATTGGCCAGGGTAGCAGGCCTACCGTCCTTAACTATCTGGGTGGATTCGGTGACTTTCAGTGCAACCTGTATCCCTTCCCCAGGAGCGATGGTCACTGTCTGCTCATCGAGATCCACACTGACGATGGTGCCTTCAACCTTACCCCACTGCGCCTTCCACTCTTCCCAGCCAGCCCTGATCCTCTCTCTGATCTGCTCCATCCTCTGAAGAGCGTTTTCGTGGTGGACTCTCCACCTATTCATCGCCTGTTCAACTGCTTCGATGGCTCTCATCTGCACCTGATGCCTCTCTTCCAGTTTGGCCCTGACACGCTCCAGAACCCTCCTATGCCTTTCATAGGTCTTCTCCAGCAAGTCGCTCAAGCGGCCGAAGTCCTGCGGCCCCTGGGCCGCCTCCATCTGGTTTTGCAGCCGATTAGCGAGCTGCGAAATTTCGTGGGCCGCCATCACCCTCAGACGGGCCTGATTGGCAAACCTCCCAGCAACCAGAATGACAAACTCTCCAGGGGTTACCTCGACACCCTCAGGTAGCGCGATGGTAACCTCTTTCCCTGCTTTGTTCAGGATAGTGACCGTGTCCCCATCTACGCTGACGACCACGCCCACCTGGTGGCTGTACACTGGCCGCTGAGGGATCACCATCACCTTCAAAGCTATCCGCTCGCTGGCAGGCTCCGCCAGAAGTATCGCTACCCGAACAGCGCCCTGCACGCGGAGTTTCCCCTCGTCCGAGAGTTCACTCCAGACCTGCCACGGCGGGACAACGGTGGGGATGTGATACCTGGTATCCGCGTTAACGATCACTGGCTGCTCCACATCCTTCAGGGTGATAGAGCCGTTGCCATAGGCATCGACGCTGATGGACTCCACCGTCCCGAAAAGGCCGCGCGGCGCCGCAGTCTCCTCGGTGCCCTGGGCTGTGGCACTGGCTGCACTGCCCAGCACCAGCCCACAGACCAAAACCAATGACATAACAACCAACAAGATCTTGCCCATGTTTCAGTTCCTCCCTAAGCTAAATAGATGACGGTCAGAATTTTGCTTGCCTCATGGCCTTCATAGTCACTGGCAATGACCTCAATAGAGTTTGGTCCTTCTTCTAGGCTGATGGTGGTGCTGAACTCACCGTGGGCATCCACGTCCACCAGAATCCCGTTCACGCTCACCACAGCATCAGGAGCAGTGACACCCGCCACCACAGTCTCAAAGGTATAGACGATGCTCTCATCCTGCGGGCTGGTCACCTTCAGAGAAAGCCCCGCGTCTTTCCCCCCACCTACGAAAATGAGTGGCAAAGCCACCGCCAGGGCAACAAGAAAAGCCACACCTGCTATCAGCCACTTCTTATTCAAGACAGCATCTCCTTTGTTTCCAACTTATCGACCCTCCACTCCTTATAACGAAGAGGGGGGCCAAAGGTTAGGGTAAACCACCAACAAGCCCTCCCCTCATCCCCCAGCCCCATCGCCTTCCAGAGCGTCAAGAGCAGTCAAGTAACTCTGGACCAGCTTCTCCTTGGCTTCGGTGATGACACGTCTGGCCTGGTCGGGGGATGCCCCTTCCGCCACTTCAAGAATATCCAGATCCTCCACGGCCTCTCGCTGCAAGTGCTGCCTCAGTGCAGAGACCCGCTTCTCGTCTCCTGACTCTCCTTCCCCGACCTTGGCTGCCAATTTCTCCACATGCCTCAGGTGGCCCTCTAAACGGGATAGAAGCGCTTCTACCTTCTCAGTATCGTCTCTCTCCGCTATCCGCGCCATCTCCTCAACACGTTTCCCGGCAAACTTGGCCTCAAGTTTGGCCTTGCCTGCACCCGAAAAGGTGAAGGCGAGCCGCACCCGCTCCGTCGCCAGCTTCACCGCATAGAGAGTATCACCGGGTAGGCTGCCAGAGGCAGCAGCTACCGTGCCGCTGCCCGCCGCAAAAAAAACGAAGACAGCAACCAGCGTAATGGTCGCCCAACGTGGCAACCAGCTTAAGACAGGGATCTGCTTCGGCTGGCGTCTGCGCTCCTTGGCGTGAAGCAGAGAGTGCATCTGGTACCTGGCTTCGGCCTTGAACTCCAGACGCGGCTCGACGGCAGAGGCGTGCTGGGCAGCCAGGGCCACCTCAAGCAAGGGCCTGAGCTCCGCCGCCTGCTCCGGATATTGCTGTAGACACTGCTCCAGGCTTTCCCCCTGAAGCAGGCGGTCAATACACTCGTTCAAAATATCTTCAAACTCTTTCGCCATCTATTTCTCCCCATCACTCGCAGAAAGGATGCGGCGCAGCTTCACTATGGCGTCGTGCTGCAAGACCTTTACGGCTCCCTCACTCTTGCCCATCGCCTTGGCTGTTTCAGCCACGGACAGTCCACCCGCAAAGCGCAGCGAGATGACTTCCCGCTGTGCCTCAGAAAGACGCTGGCAAGCCACCGCCAACTCTTCGATCCTAAGCTTCTGCTCGGCAAGTGCCACCGGATCAAGGTCAGCCATAGAGGCTGATCTTGTTTCGTCAAGAGGCAGCGTCATTTGTTTCCCTTTCGTCCTGAAGTGGTCCACCGCCTGATTGTGAGCAATGCGAAACAGCCAGGCAGAGAAGGACACTCCACGCCAGTGAAAGGAACCGACTGACTCCAGCGCTTTGAGAAAGACCTGCTGTGTCATGTCCTCTGCATCAGCACGGTTTCTCATCTTCAGGCACAGATATCGATATATTCTGTCGAAGTTTGCCTCGTATAGCTGCTCGAAGGCCTCCGGCTCTCCCCGTTTGGCACGTTGTACTAAGCTTTCTTCATGCACCTGATTACCTCTCTGATCAGGCCTGACCGAGTCCTGCGGTGTCAGGTGCATACAATATAAACGAAAAAGCGAACAAAAGGTTAGTCGTAGGTCCCGTGAAGGGATACAGCCCTGTCCCTGCGTCCAGCGCACACCGCCAAATAGACACGCCCTATCGTCTGTGCTATAGTAGGAAATCTGTGCTAAATCATGGAATATGAAACCATTATCGGCCTGGAGGTGCACGTCCAGCTCTTGACACGCAGCAAAATGTTCTGTAGCTGTTCAGCGGACTACGCTGATGCTCCGCCTAACACCCATGTCTGTCCAGTGTGCTTGGGCATGCCAGGGGTATTGCCTGTCATTAACAAGAAGGCGATAGAATATGCCGTAATGACGGCGCTGGCACTGAACTGCACCATACCACCGTTTACCAAATTCGACCGCAAGAACTATCCCTACCCGGATCTGATGAAGGGCTACCAGATCTCCCAGTATGATGCCCCCATAGGTGTCCGGGGCTGGCTGACGATCGAAGCCAACGGCCAGGAGAAACGCATCGGCATTACGCGGGTTCACATGGAGGAGGACGTGGCAAAACTGCTGCATCGCGCCACTCCCTGGGGTGAATCGGTGAGCTTGGTGGATGTCAACCGTGCTGGAGTGCCGTTGATGGAGATTGTCTCTGAGCCTGACCTGCGCTCCGCCGAAGAAGCCAAGCAATACCTTGTCAAGTTACGTAACATTCTGCGATACTTAGGAGTATCCACCGGGAACATGGAGGAGGGCAGCTTCCGGTGTGATGCTAATGTCAGTATCAGGCCGGCAGGCTCCAGCGAGAGCTTGGCTAAGGTTGAAGTGAAGAACATGAATAGTTTTAAGGCAGTGTACCGTGCCTTGGAATATGAGGCCGAAAGGCAGCGAAAGGTGGCTGAGGAAGGCGGGCGTCTTGTTCAGGAAACCAGGGGATGGGTAGAGGAGCGAGGGATAACCCAATCTCAGCGGAGCAAGGAATACGCACACGACTACCGGTACTTCCCTGAGCCTGACCTTCCCCCGTTGACCCTCAGTCCATCGTGGGTGGAGGAAATCAGGTCGCGGCTGCCGGAGCTCCCCGAGGCCAAGAGAGACCGGTTCATGTCCCAATACGGCTTGCCCCTCTACGACGCCAATCTCCTCACCAATTCCAAGGCCCTGGCCGATTACTTTGAAACTTGTGTCCGCTTGTCCCAAGAAGGCCCGGCTGGAAAGAGAGCCAAGACCGTAAGCAACTGGCTACTGGGAGACTTTGCCCGTCTGCTTAACCTGAACGAAATGGAGATCAGCGAATCCAGGGTGGCGCCGGCCCAACTGGTGGAGCTTCTCGAGCTGACAGACCAGGGCATTCTCGGCGGACCCGCTGCCAAGAAGGTCTTCGAAGAGATGTTCAATACCGGTAAGCCTGCCAAGCAAATTGCTGCCGAGGAGGGATTGACCCAGATTGGCGATGGTGCGGCAGTAGCCGAGGTGGTGAGACGGGTGATCAGCAACAACAGGCAAGCGGTGGCAGATTATAAGGCAGGAAAAGAACAAGCAATAAAATTCCTAGTAGGACAGGTGATGAAGGAAACTAAAGGACGGGCTAACCCCAAGATGGCAACCGAAATACTACAGCGAGAGCTTGAGGCAGGATAATGCAGACTTATCTTAACATCGCCCAAATAATGGTCGGGATAGTACTAATTGCGATCGTTTTGCTCCAGGTAAGAGGAGGGGGGCTGGGGGGCATCTTCGGTCAAGCAGATACCACCTTCCGCACCCGAAGGGGGGTGGAAAAGACCCTCTTCCAATTCACTATCGCCCTGGTGGTGATTTTCGTCATTCTAGCTGTAGTGAGCGTCAGAATCGCTTAGCCTCAATCGGCGGTGAATGCAACCCATCACTCTCACCACCGATTTTGGCCTTCGGGATGCCTATGTGGCAGCCGTGAAGGGCGTTATCCTGGGCATCAACCCCAAGGCCACAGTCGTGGACATTTCTCACTTCATTGAGCCGCAAAACATCAGGCAGGCGGCCTTCGTCCTGGGTACCGTCTACTGCTATTTCCCCAGGGACACCATTCATATGGTCATCGTTGACCCCGAAGTGGGTAGCCGACGCCGTGCTATTATTCTAAAAACCCAAGAGGCCCTTTTCGTCGCCCCAGACAATGGGGTGCTGAGCTACGTCCTTCACCATGCCTCCCCGGGAGGGATGTCCTCTGAAGCAGCACTGACGGTACTGCCACCAGGGGTCATGGCCGTGGAAATTACCAATCCCAAATTCTGGCATCATCCAGTGAGCACCACCTTTCATGGTCGTGACATCTTTGCTCCGGTGACAGCCCATCTCTCCCTTGGCGTGCCACTCCAGGAATTCGGTGAGCCAACCATGTCTCTCCAGGTCTTCCCCCCGCCGCGACCGCGACTCGGGCCAGGAGGAGAGCTAGTAGGGCAAGTACTCCATGTTGACATCTTCGGCAACGTTATTACCAGCATCCGCCAGCAAGACCTCCGCCCCGGCCGGTTCCACCTTCAGATAGCCGGGCGGCGTATTGAATCGCTGGCAGCCACCTATGCCAATGCTGAAATTGACCAGCTACATGCGGTGGTGGGCAGCAGCGGCTACGTGGAGGTGGCGGTGCGGAACGGCAGCGCCGCCGCCTTGCTCGGCGTCAAAATCGGAGACGAGGTGGAAATAAACAACCGATGACAGCAGCGGGAGCGTCATTGCCAGCCGACTGAATAGGAGGCAATGGCGCTACCCAGTGTGCATTGTGTGCAATGCATGTGCACCCCAAGTGGTGCCGAAATCACGCCGATAGAACCTGCCAGCGCTGAATAGCCATCTTAGGCCCCGCGTCTCCGCCACACTGACCCTTTTGGTGTGTCCTCCAGCACTATCCCCATTTTCTCCAGGTCAGCGCGGATCCTGTCGGCCTCCTGCCAGTTCTTCTGCTTTCTGGCGTTGTTGCGAGCGGTTACCATTGCTTCGATCACCAACTTCTCTTCCTGGCTGGTCTCCCTTTCTTTCAGGGTCAGGCCGAGCACGCTGCACAGTTCGAGCAACGTCTGCTGGGCTTGTCTTATGTCCATACCCTCGCTGGCGGCGCGGTTGATCTCCCGCGCCAGATCGAACACCGAGGCAATCGCCTGGGCGGTGTTGAAGTCGTCATCCATAGCTGCTACGAAGCCCTGGTGAAACGCGGCGATGTCGATGGCATCTGCACTGCCACGCCCACCCTCCACATGCGCCGTCAAACGCAACCTCTCCACCCCCTTCTCGGCAGCCTCTAACCCCTCCTCGCTGAAGCTCAACGGGCTGCGGTAGTGAGAACTGAGGATAAACAGCCTGACGGCATCAGGGCTGAAGCGCTGCAAGACCTCTTTAATGGTGACCAGAACTCCTAAGGACTTACTCATTTTCTCGCCGCCGAGTTGCAATAACCCGTTGTGCATCCAGTACCTGACGAAGGGAACAACGCCGGTAAAACTCTCCGACTGGGCTATCTCGTTCTCATGATGCGGGAAGATGAGATCCCGCCCCCCACCATGGATATCCAGGGTCTGGCCCAGGTGCCTCAAAGACATGGCGCTGCACTCAATATGCCAGCCAGGCCTGCCCTTGCCCCAGGGGCTTTCCCAGTAAGGCTCACCGGGCTTGGCCGCCTTCCACAGGGCGAAATCAAGAGGGTGTTCCTTTTCACTGCCTGCCTCCACCCGGGCCCCAGCCTGAAGGCTATCCAGATCCTGGTGGCCCAGCTTCCCATAGTCCGACACACTCTTCACCCTGAAATAGACACTGCCCTGGGCCTCATAGGCATGCCCCTTGTGAATCAAGCCCCGGATCACCTCGATAATCGTGGGGATTTCCTGAGTGGCTCGTGGATAAACATCAGCCCTTCTGATGTTGAGCGCGTCCATGTCGGCGAAGTACCCGGCAATGAACTTCTCAGCTAGCTCGGCAGGGGCAACTCCAAACTGTTGAGCTCGGTCAATGATCTTGTCATCAATATCGGTGAAGTTCTGGACGTACTTCACCTGGTAGCCTTTGAACTCCAGGTAGCGCCGCACCACATCGAAGGTGATGTAGCTCATGGCATGACCGATGTGGCAATCGGAGTAGGGAGTAACGCCACAGACGTATATTTTGACCAGCTCACCCTGGGGACTGAATTCTTCCTTCTGACCAGAGAGCGTGCTAAATATCTTCATCGTCTTCCTTGGACTCCTTTCAGCAGAGGAAGAAATTTCGCAACGGTCAGGTTTGCATCCCACAAAGACCTTTTGATCCGGGCGGTTGATTTTGCCTCGTCTGGGACCGATAAAGGCTTATGGGGAAGGATTGACTTTGTCTCTCATTTTAGCATGGCTGTCTTTTGTTTCAAAACCAGTTTTCCTTCTCAAGGTTGTTTAGTTTTGATTTTCCACTCCCTTTGGGCCGCTCTCAGAAAAAGACTGGAGGGCACTTCTTGAAGTGCCCTCCACCGCAGTCCTTTGCTTTTTTGGCTAGACCTCACGGGTTCTAGCTCTAAGGTGACCTATGCCACCTAAACGTAGGCTCCCAGCCGCCTACTGGCTTTGCCCGCCCTGCCCTCGTCAGACAGGGCATTACCTAATAAACTGCCAGACCCCATATCTTAGATTGAGCTTCATGGTACACCTCCCGATCTTTATTCCGGATGGTCCAATCCTGCTCTGGCTCGAATATACCATAATAAAGGTCATCCGTCAAGTCCTTGGACTTCGCCGCTCTTGGAGGCAGCCCGTGCCCTCTTGGGAAGCATTGCCCTGAGTTCAGCAAAGCTGACACGATGCCTCAAAGCGCTAAAGAGCATTACCACACCGTAGGACAGCCCGAGAAGCACGGCCCCGGCAACAGCATCGAGGATGAAGTGGTTGGCCGTAGCTACTATGGCCACGAACATCCCCAGGGGTACGAAGACACCCAGCACTTTCCCCCACCAGGCCTTCACTATGCAGAAGATGCCTATTCCCACCAGCAGTGTCCAGGCGAAGTGGAGGCTCGGCATAGCTGCGTAGGGATTGGCCAGATTTCGCAAGATTGGTGAGTCGTAGTTTACCACGCCATAGCCCTTCATGGTATCAACAAAGCCAAATATGGGTAACATCCTGGGCGGGGCCACAGGATAAAAAGCGAAACATAGAAACGCTATGCCGGCGGAAACAAGGAAGACATTGCGCGCTATGTAATACTCCTTCCGATGGCGGTTGTAGGCCCAGAAGAAGAACAGGACGAGAGCTGGATAATACAAAAGGGTGTAGAGTGTATCGGCTATGTTGAGAAGAATCTTGTTCCTTAAGAAAAAGGCCTGAAAATCCGGCTCATGGAAAAGCCCCATACGCCTTTCCCAATGTATAACGTCATGGGCATTCTCAAGGGCAACTATTTTCTTGGCATCTATGGAGCCGCTGGCCAGCCGGTAGGCTCCATAGACAAGACCAACTATCAGGACCTCATTGAATCCCTTGCGCCACCTGAATAGCCCTGTCAGCCAACTCTTGCCTTTCGCCTTTTCTTCGCTTGTCAAGCGGCACCTCGAAACAACGCGTAGACTTCAGCAGCGACTGAGCATATTCTTGCAAGCCACCAAGACCATTGTCAACACTTGCATGTGCGGTGCAGGTTGTCAGTCAACCTGTCGTTCCTCTCTCTCAGGCTTGACGGCCAGGTGCCCTGGGTGTACCATCGGTAGCTAGAGCGATGAAGCAAGGGGTTCTAGTATATTGAAGCGAAGAAAGAAACCCACGTGTGGCTTTTGGCAGTGAGGTTAAGGGTGCGGACGGCAAGGGCGTAGCTCCATCTTAAGAAGACTGGTAACGACAGCTAATGCAACCAAGACAAATTCAAGCGTCAACGATGGTGTCTTCTCCACTCAAAGAGAGAGGGGTGCGGATAGGCATTCCCAGGGCCTTGCTCTACTATCACTATCTCCCCATGTGGAAGACGTTTTTCAGCGGGCTGGGTGCAGAAGTAGTTGTTTCACCCCCAACCAACGAGCAGACGCTGGCCGCCGGTTGCTCCCGCGCCGTGGGCGACATCTGTCTACCGGTCAAGGTTTTCTGTGGTCACGCGCTCTCGCTAGCAGGCAAGTGCGATTACCTCTTCATCCCATCCCTCCACAGCATGCAACCGAAGGTCTACAACTGTCCCAAGTTCATTGGGGCGCCAGACATCGTCAGAGCAACTGTTCCGGAATGCCCTCCCGTTATTGATCCCGATATTGATGTGAACAGGGGAGCCGGTCAACTTTATGAAGCCATCCAAAGTGTGGGCCGCTTCCTGACAGACGTCCCAGCAGAGGTGGAGCGCGCCGCGAACAAGGCGCTGGAGGCCCATCGTGCCTACCGTCTACAGATGGAGTCTCAGGAGTTGCTCCCTCCGCAGGCCATCCAGAGAATGTTCCCTGAATCTGATCTGGCAGAGGAACCTTCGTATGGCAATCCTGCCTCGAACATCACTATTGCCGTCATAGGACACCGCTACCTCCTCTACGACCACCATGTCAACCATCGGCTTCTGCAACGCCTGAGAAAGATGGACGTGAACGTACTTTTGTCAGACAGGGTGGGAAAGGAGCGACTCCTAGCCTCGATGTCAGACCTGGTGGAGCGGCCCTATTGGGGCTATGAGGAGGAGATCATTGGAGCAGCAGCCCACTACCTGCGAAGTGATGCTGATGGCTTGATCTCTGTCTCCGCCTTCGGCTGTGGCCCAGACTCGGTGATGCTGGAGCTAGTGCAGCGGGCTGCCAAGAGGGTGGGGAAGCCCTTCCTCAACCTGGTCTTTGATGAGCATACTGCAGATGGGGGGTTGGTCACTCGGATCGAAGCCTTTGTTGACATGGCCCGCCGCAGAAGACGCCCGCCCGCCAAACATATTCCGCTCAGTCTGCGGAAACACGAGGAAAAGGAAGGCGTTGGCATATTGGGTATACCCAACCTGGGGCTGGTAGCTCCTGCTTTCAGAGCGTCCGCGGAGCTCTTGGATGTTCGTCTCATTGCACCACCGGTGACCAAGCGCACCATCTCGTTAGGTACCAGAAACTCGCCGGAATACGCCTGTCTTCCTTTCAAAATGATACTGGGTACCTTTATTGAATGCCTGGAGCAAGGGGCGGATACCCTGTTCATGGTGACCAGCTCCAATGCCTGTCGGATGGGCTACTACTCCAAGGTTCACGAGGAAATCCTCCGCGACATGGGCTATGAGTTCAAGTTCTTGAGACACTCGAGTTCAGCCAAGGGGCTGGCTGCTATTCTAAGCAGGGTCAAGAGCTTCACCAACGATGCCCCCTGGCTTAAGGTGATCGCTGCCTACCGATTGGGCACGGCTAAGCTCAAGGCCCTGGACGACCTGGAACGAAAGGTGGCCAGGATCCGTCCCGTCGCGATCGACAAAAGTGAAGCCGAGCGCCTTTTCCAGGAGGCGATCCGGGCAATTGATGCTGCCAAGAGCCTCTCCTCACTGAAGCACGCAGCGCGCGCCTATTTCAAGAAGCTGGACCAGTTGCCGAGAGACTCCACAGTTACGCCACTTAAGGTGGGCATTGTCGGGGAGCTGTATGTGGTGATGGAGCCTTTTGTTAACTTGAACCTGGCGGCCGAGCTGGGCAAGCTGGGGATTGAGACCAGACGCAATAGAACCACCTTCTTTTCAGAGTACACCAGCTTCAAGTCGTACCTTAATGTCCTCAATAGTGAGAAACAAAAGCTAGCCGATTATGCTCGCCCTTACCTCAGGCATGATGTCGGCGGACACGGCCTTGAAACCGTGGCCGAAAAAGTGCGCTTGGCACGCGAAGGATTCGATGGGCTCGTTCATGTGGTACCCTTCACATGCATGCCTGAGACAATAGCGCAGAATACCTTGCTCAGAACTGAGGAGGATATGCCAGTCTTGACTGTGATTTGTGATGAACAGTTAAGTGACACTGGTATGTTGACCAGGTTGGAGGCCTTTGCTGATCTCCTGGAGCGCAGGCGACGTAATCGTAAGCTTCAGCCGATAATGGTCTGAGGAGCATGTTGCAATGGAAGTCTATTTGGGTGTTGATGTTGGCTCGGTAAGCACTAAGTTCGCCTTACTCAATCAGAATAACGAACTGGTGGCCAACCTCTACCTGCTGACTGAGGGTAAGCCGATTGAATCGGTGCAGTGTGGCCTGAAAGAAATCCAACAGCAGTTGCCTGAAGGCGCTCGCATTTGTGGCGTGGGCACTACCGGGAGTGCCCGATACTTGGCTGGCGTCATCCTCGGTGCTGATCTGGTGAAAAACGAGATCACTACCCATGCAGTGGCTGCCCAGTTCTGTATCCCTGAGGTGCAGACTGTGGTGGAAATCGGAGGACAGGACAGCAAGATTATCATTATCAGGGATGGAGTGGTCACGGACTTCGGCATGAATACCATCTGCGCCGCCGGTACCGGCAGCTTTCTCGACCACCAGGCGCTGCGGTTAAATATGAGTATCTCGGATTTCGGCGAGAGAGCGCTGCAAAGCAAGAACCCGGTGCGAATTGCGGGGCGTTGCACTGTTTTCGCTGAGTCGGACATGATCCACAAACAGCAGATGGGGCATCGCACTGAGGATATTCTCTACGGACTGTGCCAGGCGCTGGTACGGAACTATCTCAATAATGTGGCCTTAGGAAAGGACATCCAGCCTCCCGTTGTATTCCAGGGCGGAGTAGCCTTCAACAAGGGAATAGTAAAGGCTCTTCAGGAGGGACTCGACACCGAAATCACCGTCCCACCTCACCACGAAATCATGGGCGCTATCGGGGCTGCTCTTCTGGTGCATGAAGAAATAGTTAGCAATCGCTCCGAAAGCAAATTTCAAGGGTTCAGCGTCAGCGACACCCAGTACCATACTTCGACCTTTGAGTGCCGATCCTGCCCCAATCTTTGTGAGATAGCTCGGCTTTCCATGGATGGACGGGTTGTTGCCCAATGGGGCGGTCGGTGTGACCTCTGGGAGAGAAGCGGAGCAGCCGGTGTTTGAAGAAGGAGTTTGCCAGGAACCTGATCAGCATCTGGATCTGGCAGAGGCATGCTGCCGACATGACTTGGGATAACAATCCTCGGCGTCGATGATAATAGCCCCTATGACAATCTGCGCACGAAGAACCTGGCGCCGCACGGGAGCTTCTTTGGTATTGACCACTCAATTGGGCAGATGGGGCCAACAGGCCTATGCCAGCTAGCTTATCACTGGACGCCTGTGGGCGGACCTCTGTTGCCTTGGTGGGCCCGGGCCACTAATGCCAGTCGCTACTTCACCCCACCTTGGTAAACTCGTCCTTCCCAGCCCCACACATGGGGCATACCCAATCCTCCGGCAGCTTCTCAAAAGGAGTCCCTGCGGCAACACCATTCTCCGGGTCACCTGCTTCCGGGTCATAGATATAACCGCAGACACTGCATTCATACTTAGCTATCTTGACAGGGGCCTCCTTTCTCTCACTGACATAGGAGGGGGCTGCCTTGGGCGTGGTGCCCCGCTTCACCTGGTGATAATAAGCGTAGGTCATCGGCTCACCGTTCTTCAGGACCTCCGCAGCCACCACATCGCCGATGAAATCGGTATGCGTTCCCGCATCAGTTTCGCTTATCACCTTAGCTTCCAGGTAAGCCAGGGCATTATCCAGCACTACTGGTGCCTGGGTTACCCCCAACTTGTAGTTGACGCCATCAAATTTGTTCGTCTCTCTCCCCGACTTGAATCCGAAGCCCCCGATAAAGCTTAAAGGCGTATCCTGGCTCAGGATCGATACCGTAAACACCCCGCTATCCTTGATGAACTCATGGGTCAGATTTCCCTTGTTGATACACACCGAAATCTTCGGTGGCTCTGAGGACACCTGCATCACCGTATTGGCAATCTGACCATTGATCCTCTCCCCTTTCCTCGAACCTATGACATACATACCATAGCTGATGGCGTGCAGCGCTTTAAGATCCATTTCATCTCCTCAATGGTGTTTATTTGTCATTACTACGCTCGCCGCAGGCGAGCGTAGTAATCCCAGGGCGGTGGGGCATCACCTCACCAGATTACTTCTCCTTCCTTCGGTAAGGATCACCATAACATATTCAATTGCCAAATGCCCTCCATCCTCTATCAATTCAAAATCAGGACTACCCAGATTTCCTGATGTACACCTTGTATGTCTTACCTTCCTCCTCGATCCCCAATAGCTCATTTCCAGTGGTGCGGCACCAGGCCGGTGCGTCTGCCTTTATCCCCTCATCATCAGCCAGGATCTCCAGCACCTGCCCTGCCTTCATCTGCTTCAGCTTGGTGGCGGTGTTGTAAATGGGCATAGGGCAGTACAACCCGACGCAGTCCAGAGTGGCATCCGCTTTCATAACTCCGCCTCCTTAGAGTAGGGTGGGCTCGGCCCACCAACTTAGCTGTGAGTGTCAGGTCCCCGACCTGACCTGGGCTGTTCGCTGTGGACGTCATCATCCACAGTGTGGGCTACGCCCACCAACCGCCTTTCATTTCCATCCTTCTGTACGTTCTATTTGTCATTCTTCCGAAAATAGGCGCTCAGGCTCGCGGCACCAATGGCAAGACGAACTCCTTCCATTGCCAGCGCACAGCCATTTTCCTACTTCGTGGTGCCCATGTAAATGGGCATGACGGATTCCCGCGCAAGCGGGAATCCAGAATAGTCGGCTGGGCTCGGCCCTCCAATTGCACTTTTACCCGACCTCTAGACAAACAGATTAACCTTGCTTTCCTTGGCCTCGGCCAGATAGGTGGCTACTCCCGCAAAGCTGTCTACCTCAGGAATGAAAGCCTCTTTCGAAATCCCCATGATCCCCATGCTGGTGGTGCAGGCTATGAACTTGACCCCGCTTTGCTTGGCCAGGACTATCATCTGCCCCACGGAAGGAAATTTGGCATCCCGCATCAGCTTCCCCATCATCCACTTGCCTAGACCAAACATGTGGAACTTGGATAAAGGTAGCCTCTTTGAACCACCCCGGTTCATGAAGTTGAGCATCTTCCTCATGATCCCCTTGCTCTTGATCGAGCCTTCGTTTTTCTTAATAATATTTAGCCCCCAAAACGTGAAAAACATGCTCACTTCCATCCCCATGGAAACAGCCCCAATAGCTATATTGAAGGCCGCCAGCGCCCTATCTGACTCGCCACTGAATACCACCAGAGTAACCTTTTCGGCCATGGCAGACCTCCCTTATTTCCACTCCAACTCGCCCCCGCAGCGAGGACAGACCTTCGCCTCCCTCTCCACCGCTATCTCGCATTTGGCGCAGTAGCGCAGGGTTACCCCACAAGGCTGACAGTAGGGAAGCCGGGCCGTGGCAATGTCACTCTCACAATAGGGGCAAATATTCTTCTGCTTCTTTCCCTTTGTCTCTTTACTCTTCTTCATGTTCTGTCTCCTCCTTCGGGTTTTTCACTAGCCGGCCCTGCTTCTCCAGGTAGTTATCAATGGCCTTGTTCAGAGCTTGCGCACCGAGATTGGAGCAATGGAATTTGTTCTTGGGCAATCCTTCAAGCTCCTTCGCCACCAATTCCGGAGTTATCTGCCTGGCTTCTTCCAGCGTCTTTCCTGTACCCATCTCCGTTACGATGCTGGACACAGCAATGGCCGCCCCACAGCCGAAGGTCTTGAACTTGATGTCGCTGAGGCGATCATCCTTCACCTTGATGTAGAAGGTCATCATGTCCCCGCAGACGGGGTTGCCTACCTCGCCGATGCCATCAGCATCCTCTATTTCCCCCACATTGCGGGGATGCATGAAGTGATCCATCACTTTCTCGCTGTAAGCAGGCATATTAAATCCCCCCTTTCTGGCCTTTGGAGTATTTGGCATATAGCGGTGACATCTGCCGTAGCCGGTCTACAATAGGCGGCAGCACATCCAATACGTAGTCAACATCCTCGGCGGTATTTCCCAGGCCGAAGCTGAACAGGAGCGAGCCATGGACTATTTCGTGGGGGAGCCCCATAGCGGTGAGCACATGCGAAGCCTTGAGTGCCCTGGAGGTGCAGGCAGAACCGCTGGCTGCCGCTACTCCCTGGAGATTCATCAGCATTAACATGGACTCGCCCTCAATGAACTCGATGCAGAAACTGGCATGACCAGGGAGGCGCTGGGTGGGATGGCCGGTGAGAATCACATGCTCGATCCGAGACGGCAGTTTGCTAATCAGCATGTCTCGTAGGGTGGAGAGATGCTTCATCCGGGCCTCCATGTCTCGTTTGGCCAGCTCCGCCGCTTTCCCCATCCCCACAATGGCCGGCACATTCTCAGTCCCCGCCCTTCGCCCCCCCTCCTGCACCCCACCTTCTAGGAAGGGGATGATACGCACCCCTTTCCTGATCCAGAGTGCACCAGCCCCTTTGGGCCCGTAGAACTGATTGCCCGCCAGGCTGAGAGCGTCAACTCCCAGTTCTCTAGCATCGACAGGTATTGTGCCCGCAGCAGCCACAGCATCAGTGTGAAACAGTGCCTTCGTTTTTTTCACCACCTTGGCTATCTCGGCAATAGGCTCGATGGTGCCCACCTCGCCGTTGGCCTGCATGATGGAGACTAGAATCGTATCCTTCCTGAGGCTTCTAGCCACATCATCCGGGCTCACCACGCCGTGCCTGTCCACCGGAACCTCGGTCACTTCAAAACCTTGCTTCTGCAGGGTTCTAGCCGAGTGCAACACCGAGAAGTGCTCGATGGCGGAAACAACAACATGCCTGCCGTTAGCCTGCTGTGCCATGGCCAACCCCTTGATAGCAAAGTTATTTGACTCAGTGCCGCTGGAAGTGAAGATAACCTCCTCTGGCTGAGCACCGATGAGAACGGCAACCTTGCTCCGGGCATCCTCTATCGCTTCCCTAGCCTCATCTCCCCAGCTATGCAGAGATTGGGGATTGCCGTACACCTCTTTGAGATAGGGCAGCATAGCGTCCAGTACCTCGGGCAGTAACGGCGTGGTGGCCGCATTATCCAGATAGACCTTCCTCATATTTCCCCTTTCCCTCCAAACTCAGGCATTTGCTGGTACTGCTCAGCCATGAGTCTCCCACAACCACAGCCACTAAAATACCTGCCAAAAGTAGAGTGCCCGACGTCAGGCACTCTACCCAATATTGTCCTGCTCATTGTGGATATTATCATCCATATCCTTCCACCTGTCATTCCCGCGCAAGCGGGAATCCATTTGTAGGGTGGGTGAAGTCCGCATCAGAGGCTGTGAATTTATTGCCCCTTCAAAGCTGGAAATCGTGAGGGGCCGAAGCTACGGCCCGCATTTCTTCACAAACTCTCAGGCGGACGAAACCCACCACTTCACTACACCTGCACCCTTCGAATCGACTCACCAAGCGCCGAAGTACAGTGGCAATTCATCAGTCTATTTCAGGCGGCCCTCCACCGCAGCCCAGTTAACATTCTTGAAGAAGGCTTCAATGTAGTCAGCGCGCTTTAGTCCGTAGTCGATCATGAAAGCATGTTCAAAGACATCCAGCACCAGTATGGGGGTACCACCAGCAAGGTGGCCCGTTTCATGCTCATTGATCCACTGGTTGATTAGTCTTCCGGCGATGTTGTCCAGATACAGAATGGCCCAGCCAATGCCTCGCATCGCTGCCGTACCCCTGAAATCCTTTTCCCAGTCTTCATAGCTGCCAAAGTCCTGCGCAAGTCTCTTGCCCAGTCTCCCTGATCTATCCAGGGTTCCCTTCCCACCAAGGTTCTCGAAACAGTACTCGTGAAGACGCATCCCATTGAACTCAAAGCCCAGCCGCCTCTTCAGTTCAGCATACTCAGGGTTGCCGACTTTCCCTTCCTTCACCATTGCAGCTAGAGAGTCCAGCACCTTGTTCGTATTGGTCACATAGCCCTGATATAAGGTGAAATGATTATTGAGCAATGTCTTGCTAAATCCTTCCATTCCTACCAGGTGACCATAATCTTTAGCCGCATAAGCCATCGCTTTTCCCCCTTTCCTATTTATGTTTGCATAGCGTACTTCATTGCCCCGTGCCGAAGGATCATACCCTCGCTTCTCAGACCAACGTGCTTTCTCTTCTTGTTGTTCCCGCACAAGCCGAAATCCACCACCGGTCAGGAGAAGGCCCGCCTCGATCACCAACTCTTCCCTCTAGAAACGGTGACACCTATTGAACAGCCTCCTTTAGCAGGGTTTGAAGGTTCCAATGTCCACCGGGCAGGGCCTAAACTCCCTGGCATCCACCGAGAAACCAAGCTTCTTGAGCTCCGTGATCACCTTGCTGGCATCCACTATGTCTAGGTGGACTAACAGGTCATTCTTCTTGCTGTCTGGAGATAACACAGTACAGATGGCCTTTATCCCTACACCATTCTTGCTTAGGCACTCTGTCACCCTGCTTATTTGCTCCGCCCCACCCGCCCCGTAGACCATGATGCGTGAGCCATCTTCTCCGATTCCCATCAGGGGATTCAGAATCTTATAGAAGAAGTCGTTGGTGGTAAGGATGCCTACCAAACGCCCTTTTTCCATGACAGGTAAGGAGCCAACCCTGTTGCTTTGTGCTGTAGCTATGGCACACTCCACCGTGGCGTCGGCATCAATAGTAACAACCTTGGTCTTCATAATCTCTTTTATCTTCATCTTACCCAGCAGGTGGCTTAGCTCCCATCTGGTGAGAGAGGTGGCCTTTGAAGGAGCAGCCCTCTCCAAATCACTTTTGGTCACGATACCCACCAGGTTCCCCCGGTCAACCACCGGCAAACGCTCGATTCGATGAAATTCCATCGTCTTTCCAGCCTCTGTCATCAAAGTGTCGCTAGACACACTAATAACATTGCTCGTCATGATATCGCGTACAAGCATATTTACCCCCCTTTCTATAGTCTCAGACACCTCATGTGTCTTGAGAAGCTACTATTCTCCCAAAAAGGAAAAACCGAACCTTGATCACAAACAGACCAATGTACCACCCCCAATCTCCCTTGCCATCACCCCGTCACAACTATCTCCTTCCTTTGCTCGAGGATGTCCGAGAACTGAAGGAAAAGGGTAGCCTGGAGCAGATGCTCCAGGCGGGGTTGGAAGGGATTCTCCGACCTATCCCTGGTTTTCGGATAGCCTCCGACCATAAAAGCATCTTCTACCTCTTTGTTACAGCCTCTGGAGATACTTATGAGCCGCAAGCGCCGCTTTGGCCCCCTCTCCAGCCGCCACCACGATCTGCTTTTCAGGCACGTTCGTCACATCACCAGCGGCAAAAAGCCCCGGCACACCAGTTTCACAAGCACAGTTTACTTCGATTTCGCCCAGCCTGTTCAGTCTGACAATTTGTCTGACCGCCTCTGAGTTAGGTACTAGCCCGATTTCAACAAAAACGCCAGTAACCTCAAGCTTCTTCTCGGCACCGTTTTTCAAATCCCTGACCTTAACGCTTTCCACACGATTTGGGCCCTCTATACTCAGCACCTCGTGCTCTAACAAAACGGTCAGATTGGGGGACTTCACCGCCCTCTCGATAAGTATCTGGTCGCCAGTTAGAGGCGTCAGAGACACAAGGTACACATGATCCCCTATCTTGACCATATCGAGGGCAGCTTCCAATGCCGAATTGCCACCGCCTATGACCGCTACCTTCTCTCCAGCAAAAATGGGGCCGTCGCAAATGGCGCAGTAGGTCACGCCTCTTCCCTTTAGCCTCTCCTCTCCAGGGACATTAAGCTGCCGGGGCCGCTTTCCAGTGGCTACTATCACTGCCCTTGCCTGGTAGCTTTCCCCCGCTTCTGTTCTGACCTCAAACCCCGCATCTGACAGGGACAAGGTCGATGCTCCCTGCCCTATCTTCTGCTCCAGGGGAAACTGCTTCACCTGCTCTTCAAACTTCTGCATCAACTCAGGGCCTTCGACATACTGATAGCCCATGTAGTTCTCCACCCCCATCGTCCACAGGACCTGACCTCCCACATCTTTACTCAGAAGCAAGGTGTTCAATCTCTTTCTGGCGGCATAAACGGCTGCGGTCATCCCGGCTGGACCACCCCCGACAATGATCAGGTCGTACATCAGCACGTCACCTTCCCGAAGCCAACTCCCTGCTACAGCCCTAGCTTCTCTTTCAACCAGCTCTGATTAAACCCCACCACGAACTCCCCGTTAACGTCTATCACCGGTACACCCATCTGCCCCGATTTTTGCACCATTTCCTCACGGGCTGCCTTGTCCTCGGCCACGTTCAAGTCCTGATACGGAATCTTATTCGTTTCCAGGAATTTCTTGGCCATCTTGCAATATGGGCACGTAGGCGTGGAGTAGACCTTCACTGTCTTAGCACTCATCTTGACTCCTTCCGGGCGGATTCAACGCCTTCTCCCTTACACAATTTGTTAGACTAGGTGGGATTTTATCATGTGAACATACGCCATAACAAGCGATCGGTAAACGGGACCACGGGGAGCAGGACACGGCCTCAGATTTGCCCTGCTATCAACCTTGTTGGGTAGACCATCTGACATAATGCTCCTGGTGCTCCTCCCTTTTTTGTGAGCAGGCAGGCTAGTACAGAGAAGACAAAGCTGGGGGGTCATAAGCCTTGCCGCACCTCCGCTCACCCTGAGGCCAAAAGGGCTTAAAAGCCTCAGCCCTAGCCTGCCTGCCGAATATCCTGCCGTCATCTGCTCTTGCCTTGTCTGGGCCGATCTCAATTTCATTGTTGTGCCAGCCCTTGGAAGCGGCCAATCGAGGAAAGCAAAGGGGTCAAATGTCACCTTGAACCGGCAACAACGATACACAATCGACCAGGTTTTCTACCGACTCTAGGACCTGCAAAGTTGTTTCCGCCAGCTCCAGGCGCTCAGGCGCTTCTACCACAGCGACTACGTCAGGCGGGACCTCTACTATGTCCACTGCCACGACGCCAGGCTTGTTCCTCAAAACTCTAGCTGCCTCCTTGAGCTTGCCTTCTTGAATATCCAGAAGCAAGTAAGCCCTGAGTGTTGTCACCGGCACACTTTTCATTATTAAGTGCAGTAGCTAATTCTATGTAGCGTTCAACATGGCACTAATCCATGGCCAGTTTGTTAGGCTTTTCAGAGCTCCCCTGTTGGATGCTAGGTTGGCTAACCCGTGTTCTGCCTGAAGAGTGGCTGCGTTAAGTGAGTCG